>JBPCUG010000487.1:0-4724 GCA_051011275.1 Cyclobacteriaceae bacterium
AAGGCTTCCGGGCATGTTGATGCTTTCAATGATCCAATGATCGATAACAAGGACTCAAAGAAGCGTTACCGAGCTGATGTACTGATTGAGGACCACGCGGCTAAGATAGAGAGCAAGATTACCAAGGAGATTAGCAAAGCAGCCAAAAGGTTTGGCGATAGTTTTGATGAAAAGCAATTTAGGGACACCAACCAGAGAGTCTTGGGTAACCAGGAAAAGATTGATGCTATTAATGCCAGGTTGAAAAATGCGATTGAGCAGTCGGACCTCGCCGATTTAAAAACACTGATCGAAGAACTAGAGATCGCTGATCCGGTATCGGGTTCCAGAAATTGGACAGATGTGCGCCAATTTAGTTTAATGTTTGCTACCGACCTTGGTTCGTTGGCGGAGGAGTCTAACAAAATATACTTACGTCCTGAAACAGCCCAAGGCATTTTTGTAAACTTCCTCAATGTGCAAAAATCCGGGCGCATGAAGATTCCCTTTGGCATCGCACAAATAGGTAAGGCTTTTCGAAATGAGATCATTGCCAGGCAATTTATTTTTCGTATGAGGGAATTCGAACAAATGGAAATGCAATTTTTTGTCAAGCCGGGAGAAGAGCTGCAATGGTATGAGGTTTGGAAAGAAAAGCGTATGGCATGGCATCAGTCACTAGGTGTTTCCAAAGAGCACTACCGATTTCATGATCATCTCAATCTTGCCCATTATGCTAATGCTGCTTGCGATATAGAGTTCAACTTCCCCATTGGGTTCAAAGAACTGGAAGGTATCCATTCACGTACAGATTTTGATCTGGCGGCCCATGAGAAGCATTCAGGAAAGAAGCTGCAGTTTTTTGATCCTCAAGAAAACGAAAGTTATGTTCCTTATGTAGTGGAAACCTCTATTGGTTTGGATCGCATGTTTTTGGCTATGCTTTCTTCGGCCTATCTGGAAGAGACTTTGGAAGATGGTAGCCAGCGTGTGGTCCTACAGCTGCCACCGGCCTTGGCACCGGTGAAGGCTGCTATTCTGCCTTTAGTGAATAAGGACGGTCTACCTGAAAAGGCTCGCGAGTTGCTTGACCAACTGAAGTATCAATACCAATGCCAGTTTGATGTGAAGGATGCCATTGGTCGCCGCTACAGGAGACAGGATGCTATTGGAACCCCTATTTGCATCACCATAGATCATCAGACTCTTGAGGATGAAACTGTCACCATTCGCTATAGAGATAGCATGGCGCAAGACAGGATACCCATTGGTGAAGTGAAGCAGAAGCTAGCGAAGGAAGTGTCGACCGAAGGTTTGCTACAAAAACTATGATAATACAGACAGGGCGCCGGTAATGGATTGGCAACAGTTACTCTCTTTTCAAACGGTCGGGCAAAAACAACCGAAAGACTCCAGTGCTCGCAGCGCCTTTGAGCGTGACTTTGACCGTATCATTTTTTCCCACCCATTCCGCCGGTTACAGGACAAGACACAAGTATTCCCTTTGCCTGAGCAAGATTTTGTGCACACCCGGCTTACCCATAGCCTTGAGGTATCAAGCGTCGGACGATCTTTAGGGAAGCTAGTTGGGGAAAAAGTCCTGCAAAAACATCCCGACCTGCAAGCCCATCTTACCCTATTTGATTTTGGTGCAATTGTCGCTGCGGCCTCTTTGACACATGACCTTGGCAATCCGCCCTTTGGTCACACCGGGGAGTCAGCTATATCAGACTTTTTTATTAGTAATCCCCAGGGACAGCTATTTAAGGAT
This sequence comes from Cyclobacteriaceae bacterium, assembly GCA_051011275.1. Lineage (GTDB taxonomy): Bacteria > Bacteroidota > Bacteroidia > Cytophagales > Cyclobacteriaceae > JBPCUG01. The sequence goes on from JBPCUG010000487.1 coordinate 1,751, forward strand.
AAGGTGAGTGAGCAACAATGGGCCGACTTGACAGATTTCGAAGGAAATGCTCAAGGATTTAGGATACTAAATCAACCCGAACTGGGTCTCAAACTGACTCAAGCCAGTCTAGCAGCTTTTACCAAATATCCAAGAGGGTCAAAAATTGCTAGCCAGGATTCGAAACGTAAAAGCCAGAAAAAATATGGTTTCTTTCAAAGTGAACAAGCACTCTTTACCGAGATCGCAAAAGCAATTGGGCTCAGGCACTTGTCAACATCGGATGCTATTTGGTGCAGGCACCCATTGGCTTTTCTAGTGGAAGCAGCCGATGACATTTGCTACCATCTTATAGACCTTGAAGATGGGTGTCGGCTTGGTTTAGTTTCTGAGGAAACTACCATTGACCTGATGTCGCAGATTGTTGGGGCGCAATTCAAACCAAAGAAATTGGCCACTGTACAGGGCAAGGAAAATCGCATTGGTCTACTTAGAGCTATGTCTATTGGCAATTTGATCAAACAATGCGCCCAGGTATTTCTGGAAAACGAAAAAGACATATTGAGCGGAGGATTTGATTGCGCTTTGACCGATCTGATCGAGAGCAAAAACATACTTAAAGAGATCATAGACCTTTCGGTGGAAAAAATTTACAGAGCTCCAGTGGTGATAGAGACGGAGGCTGCTGGCTTTGAAGTGCTTGCCGGTCTCTTGGAAGTGTTTAATCGCGCTGCTTACCGGAGTATTTTCGAAAGAGACCTATTCGCCAAAAGAGATCGGACAACAATGCGCCTGTTGCCCCAGGTATTGCAATCAAAGTTGCAGCCGGACATGATTGAAGATGCTTACACCATGCTGCGCATTACTACTGATTTTGTCTCAGGGCTGACAGACAGACATGCGATTTCTCTATACCGCAAGATCAAAGGAATTTCTATCCCGGGTATTTGAGACAGGTATCATAACAATAGCTAATTAATCGCGTTTTAAAAGACCGTCCATTTAGAGAAATCTGGTGTCTTGTTTGTAACAAATATCAGGTGAATTTTTGCACTTACAGATTCGGTATATTTATTGCTCTACTTTACTTCTAAATATCTCATTGTGAAGATGTAATCCCAGTGGAAAAATAACTAGTTTTACGCCTTATTTAAAATGTGGACCAAGCTTGCACATATCATTATCAAATTCAGATTGTTTCTGATCATCCTGGTTGGCTTGGTTACGATCTTCATGGCCGACCAGGCCCGCAAGGTTGAGCTCTCCTATGATTTAGCCAAGGTAGTTCCATCCCAAGATCCCGACATGCTGTATTTTCAGCAATTCAAAGAGACCTTTGGAGAAGACGGGAATATTTTAGTAATAGGAGTTCAGGACAGCTCAGTTTATGAAAGTCTGAATTTCCGGCGATTCAAGTACATGTCTGATTACATCGAGAATATCCCCGGAGTGACTCAGGTAGTGGCGCTGCCCAATCTACAGAAGCCGGTTAAGGATACGAAAGAGAAAAAGTTCACTTCGGAACCCCTGTTTCAATTCATTCCTGATGAGCAGGAATCACTGGATATCTTGCTGATCCAAGCCATGGATTTGAAAGCATATAGCCAGCAATTGGTGAACCCGGATAATGGGGCCATGCTTATGCTGGTGTTCATCGATAGGAGCGTATTGCATTCTAAGGACCGCACCAAACTAACCGGTGATATCATAAGCGCTACTGAAATCTACTCCGAAAAAACCGGTATTAAATTGCATGTTGGTGGGTTGCCCTATATGCGCAGCGTATTGGTTACCCAGGTAAAGGATGAAATGAATATGTTTTTGCTGTTGTCAGCATTAGTAACTGCTTTGATTTTATTCATATTCTTTCGCTCTTGGAATGCAGTGATCTTTCCCATGATTGTGATCGGTGTAATGGTGGTATGGACCATGGGCACTTTATCGCTGCTAGGCTATAAGATCACTTTACTCACCGGCTTATTGCCTCCCATCATCGTTGTGATTGGTATCCCTAACTGCATTTACTTGCTTAACAAATACCATCAAGAATATAAAAAGCATGGCATGAAAATGCTGGCTTTAAGCAGGGTTATACGTAGGATTGGCATCGTCACGCTGATCACCAATTTCACTACTGCGGTTGGGTTTATGGTTTTGGCCTTTACCGACATAGCAATTCTTAAAGAGTTTGGCATTGTGGCTGGGATCAATATAATCGCTACTTTTCTGGTAAGCATTGTGTTGATACCGGTGGTATTCTCCTACCTGCCAGCACCTAATCAAAGGCAGCTTAAGCATTTGAACCTTAAGATTTTGGATCGACTGCTGACCGGCTTGGATCATCTCGTGCACCGCCAAAAGTATACCGTAATCGTTGTATCCGTGATAATAGTAGGAGTATTTAGCTTAGGCCTCACCCAGCTGAATACTGTTTCTTTTATGTACGATGATGTGCCTAAGAATAGCACACTAAGACAAGATCTAAAGTTCTTCGAAGGAAACTTTAAAGGGATCATGCCCTTGGAGGTAGTATTTGATACCGGGAAGAAAAAAGGAACCACTCAACTAAAAACCTTAAGGAAAATAGCTGCTTTCGAAGACTTTGTTGCTGAACACCCGCAAATATCTCGCCCGGTATCTGCAGTCAGTTTGCTAAAGGGTGCCAGGCAGGCATTTTACAATAATAAACCCAAGTACTATGATTTGCCCAGCAACCAGGACAGGAGCTTTATATATCGCTACCTGAGAAATCAGTCTGATGACTTGGCCACCTTGCCGGGAATGGTTGACTCTATCGCACAGCAAATGAGAGTTTCACTGAAAGTGGCGGACATTGGTTCGGATCAGATGGAGGTGTTGGTAAATGAAACCATCCAACCTAAAATTGATGAGCTATTTGCTGATACTGATGTGGAAGCGCACATTACCGGAACTACATTATTGTTTATAAAGGGGAACCGGTTTTTGATTGAAAATTTGCTCACCAGTCTCATTC
>JBPCUG010000488.1:0-3737 GCA_051011275.1 Cyclobacteriaceae bacterium
TGCTGGTACCTTTAAATTCTTCATGAACAAACAATGGAATATGTGGCAAACTATGAGCGACATATAGAAAAAAGGGTTGGTCTTTATTTGTCTTTATATAATCAACTGCCTTTTCAGTGTAACGGCGGGTGATAGTGGTCTGGTCGGTTGGCCGCTCTATCACCTTTTCATTTTCCAGCAAGGGAACGTTATAGTTATTGATGTCAGCAATAAAATTAGGGTCGTCCGCCTCCTTGTTGTAGTGAGGCGCACCTGCAACTAAATCCATATCATTGGAATAGGGAATACCAAAGTAGGAGTCAAAGCCTTGGGCCATGGGAAGGAACTGTGGTAGGTGGCCAAGATGCCATTTCCCTATCGCAGCGGTCGCATAATCTTTTTGCTTTAGTACCTCTGCAATAGTTATTTCGCTATGTGGCAAGCCGCCGGTGGAATTAGGAAAGAGCACCGGATGTTTTGGGGAAGTCATGCCATTTCTTATTGGATATCGACCGGTGAGCAAACCGGCGCGACTAGGTGTGCAGACCGGAGCTGCCACATAAAACTGGGTCCACTTTTGTCCTTCGGTAGCCATGCGATCCAAGTGAGGGGTCTTAATGTTTGGGTTGCCGAAGCTGCTAAGATCTCCGTAGCCAAGGTCGTCGGTGAAGATGATAATAAAGTTGGGTAGGCGATCTTCCTTGGTTTGCTCTTGATCGTTAGTTGGGGATGTACAATTCATTAGAAGAAAAGGAGCCATCAGTAAAACTTGCAAACTCAATCTCCTGGAAAAATTAGAAATCTGTACAAAGCTTGGAAAGGATTTAGAGAGCATAACTTCTTTCAGTATGTGGTTCTTGGTATTCCAATATAGCAGCGATAAACGAAAATGAAAATTTTAGTACGGATTATGATCCGCATACATATCAGTAGCAGCTTTTATTATGATCCCGCATAAGGATCAACTAATTTAGTATCAAGTGATATCATTTAGTTTAAACAGAATACCAATGAATATATTTGTTAAGCTACTTGCTCTGATGGCCTTTGGTCTACTGGTCCATCACAATGGAAATTCACAGATACCAAATATCGATGAGAAGCCCAACATCCTTTTTATTGCTATAGATGATATGAACGATTGGGTGGGTTTTATGAACGGCCATCCCGGTATGAACATCCATACACCTAATCTTGATCGTTTTGCTGCGGCATCTATGGTTTTTACCAATGCACATACGCCTGCTCCAGCTTGTGCGCCTACCAGAGCAGCTATTCTTAGCGGCGTTCATCACGCCCGTTCGGGTGCTGAAAATGTCCACTGGGGTGACGGACCCAAATGGCGGGAGTTCGAGGCTTTGAAAGAGGTGGAGACCCTAGAGCAATTTTTTAAGAACCGAGGTTACGAAACCCTGGGCGCCGGGAAGATCTATCACAGCCAGGCACCGCCCTGGGCACCTACCAGCCAGGTAGAGCCGGCCAATTGGGATTTTTATTACCCAAGCCCTTATATCTCGCATCCATATCAGATACGGGCACCGGAGGAGGTTATTTATCCTTCCGGAGTAGATAATGAAAACAGGCCCGGGGACAATGGATGGTGGACCTGGGGGCCTATTCCAGTGGAGGATGAAAAAATGGCTGACTATCACGTGGTAGATTGGGCCAACTATCAGCTAAGTCAAAAGCATGATAAACCATTTTTCCTGGCTGCCGGTGTATGGAAGCCGCATGATCCCTGGGAGGTTCCCCAGAAATATTTTGATATGTACCCGCTCCAAGATATTGTTTTGCCAGAGGTTAAGAAGGACGATCTTGAGGATGCTTTTGATCATGGCCGAAGATGGATACAAAAATGGGTAGTCGAGAATAACCAATGGGAAAAAGTGGTGCAATCATATGCAGCATCTATCACCTTCGCCGACGCTATGCTAGGTCGATTGCTTGATGCCTTAGCGGAATCTGAGCATGCAAATAACACGATTGTGGTACTTTGGTCCGACCATGGTATGCATATGGGTGAGAAAGAGAATATTGAAAAATTTACCCTTTGGGAAAGATCGACTCGTGTTCCTTTGATCATTTCCGTTCCCGGATTGACCGCTGCCGGTAGTCAATGCCATCAACCGGTAAGTTTAATGGATCTTTATCCTACTCTGGTCGATTTGGTAGGATTTGATCAACCGCCGCACCTTGATGGAAATAGTCTGTTGCCTCAGATTAAAGATCCGCTTCTTACCACAGCACCAGTAATTTCCAGTTATAAGTTTGATTGGTCCAAAAATCCCATCATTGGGCATGCAGTGCGGAGCATGCGATATCGATATATTTATTATCCTGAGATTAATCTGGAGGAACTTTATGATCATGAAACAGATCCAAAAGAATGGGATAACATAGCTTATAAGAGGAAGAATAGAAAAATCATCAAAGAGCACCGACAGACTCTATCAAATATGCTACCCGATCTGTCATGGAAAGCGGGCCATCCGACTGGATATACAGTCGATTCTAAAGGCAATGTGTACAAAGATAATTTTGAATCCTCTTTTTGATGATTGACCTTTGTTCGTCATCTTAATATGATTTGGGGTAGTCCTCATGCAGTTTGATATTCCGGATCTGACCTAAGTGCCTATCCGTGTGGGCAATACCAGTTAGCAATAATTGATGCAGGTCACGTACTTGCCCAATTTTAAGTTCTGAGACCTCTTTGCCCTCGACTGGAGTCCTAAAAGTAAATTGCTTCCTCAGATCAATTTCTGTTTCTTCCACAAACTCTATAAGCTTTCCACGAGCTCGATAAAAAGCAGCTACTCCATCTTGCTTTGAAGCAAACCTATCTAAAGGCTCTAAAAACCAACGCGCCTGACTCCTTGTATTATCAATGCTGTAATTGGAAAAATATTGATCATTGCCGGCTGTAATCAGTCGAAATTCCAAGTACTGAGGAGCGTTGGAAACAACCGATATTTCTCGGTAGTGTAATTGATTTTGCATCTCCAGGTGCTCCACTATTTCAGCAATGGACCAACGGCTTGGCCTCTCGTGAAAATGCCATTGTTCATCGGTGGTGTTTTCAACTTCAGCCTTCAGAGCCTCCGTAGTTCTATTTAATTCGGAAATTATGAAGCTGCGATCCTTCTCGGTCCACCACTTACCAACTGCTGTATTCTCTTGAGATGTACTAGCAGGATTGCAGGCCATGATAAGTATGAGAAACAGCAGACAAACATATGATTTCTTCATCTGTTTGTCAAAATACAATGCTCATTCATACCTTATCGCTTTAACAGGATTAGTCAGGGCTGCCTTACCCGTTTGGTAGGCCACTGTCATCCAAGCAATGACCAGCGCAATAAGACCTGATATTAAAAAAACTCCGACACCCATTTTGGTTTGATAGGCAAAATCCTGCAGCCATCCTCGCATGATCACCCAGGCAAAAGGAGAGGCGATCACAAAAGCAAGAATTACCAGGAACGTAAATTCCTTAGAAAGTAGCACTACCAGATTGGTGCTGCTTGCGCCTAATACCTTTCGGATACCCACTTCCTTCTTCCTGCGCTCGGCAGTGAACGATGCCAATCCGATCAGTCCCAAACAAGCTATAGAAATTGCCAGCGAAGCAAATACGGCAAATATCTTTCCATGCCTTTGTTCATCAGCGTAGAGCTGAGCGTAACTTTCATCCACAAACCTATACTCGAGTGGGGACTCGGGATTAAATTCTGCCCATTTTTTCTCAATAAAATCGA
>JBPCUG010000489.1:0-4278 GCA_051011275.1 Cyclobacteriaceae bacterium
GTAACTGGCAAACTCCAATAGGGTACTTTTAAGGTAGGTTTTAAAACCCCTTTCAGGTTGCTCCGCAAACTGTTTGCTTATGTAAGCATCAAATCCAACTCCAGCAGTGCAAAAAAAAGGTCGTCCGTTGGCTTCTGCGCTGTCTATAATGGTGACTTGCCGTTTTAATATTACATTTATGGCTTTTGCAGTATCCAGGGGAATACTTAAATCTCTGGCAAGACCATTCCCCGATCCAAAAGGGACGATGCCTAAGGCTGTTTCAGAGTTCAGTAGGGCTTGTGCGGTTTCATTGACCGTTCCATCGCCTCCCACGGCAGTCACAAAATTAAACCCCTCCTCAATAGCCTGTTTTGCCAGCTCAATAGCATGGCCAGCTCCTTCAGTGAAACTGATGCGATAACTTAAGGTGCTATCCCTTAGTTGACTGTCTATTAAAGCAGGTACATCGACTTGGCTTTGAGGTCCAGCTTTGGGGTTAATAATAAATAATGCTTGTTTTTGAGAGGACAAAGGCGATCAACGATTTATTCACTCTCCGCTTCCAAAAGCTGCTCCAACCTGATAGGTAAATTTTTTTCTACCCAACTCATGAAATCTCCATCATACCCAGCCTTTTTTTGAAGGGCCTCCACGCCGTCTAGGATACTTTGTACAGTTTCGGCAGGTATAAAGTCTTGTCTTTCGATATGCTCAGCTATCGCATCAACTTGCGCTTCGACGTTTTTCTCTGCCCCACGAAACCAGTTTTCATAATCTTTTTCTTCCCAGTTAAGGTGCTTATCCATAATATCAATGGTCACTGACTTGCCGTGTTTCATGGATTCAATAATATTGCCACGACCGGTCACAGCGTTTCCTAGAGCAAATACATTGTCATGACCTTCGAGCTTGCAGCAATTATCTTGATCTACCTTAAACACCTGTCCTTGCCAAGGAACGCTTTCGATCTTTTCCGGTAGGCTGCCAATGGAAGAAATGACTAGCGGTGAGTGATAAGATTTTTCACTTCCGGGAATGGCGACCACTCGGCCATCTTCAATTTTAGTTTCCTGAAATACGATACCTGTAAGCTTATCATTCTCTACTATCTTATCAACCGGAGCATGGCAGGGAATAAATTCAAACAAGTATTTTTTGAGAAAATTATCAAGGATCTTCTTTCTTACAGTTTGAGCTTTTTCCAATTGCTCCGGTGTATCGGTTGGCAAAGGTGATAGGGGCATATCTAAATCTCTACGTCGATAAAACAGACGGCAACCTTTGATGTTAAGGTCTGCAAGGGTAAGATCCAGGCCCTCCAGCACTTTAGCAATGCTGCGATCCAAAGTAAACATGTCTACTTTATGACCACGTTCAGCTAATGCTTTTTCCACCGATTCCATCATTAGTATCTTTACCACATCCAAGGATGCAAGACCGCCACCAATTACCATGGCATCGTCAGTAAGTTCAAAGGTGGGGCCATCGTACCCAGGTTCGTGCTTGTGGTTGAACCAGTACACTAAGGGATTTTGATAATAGAGACCTTTATTAACATAGGGGTCAATTCCATCTATAGGAAGCGGTCGATCTCTCCAGGCGCCTGTGGCCAGCAAAATTGCAGTGAATCCCCAGTTTTGCACCAGATCATCAAAGTCAACATCCTGACCCAATTTTACTCCAGGAACATAAAGCACATTGGGATGACCTATCTTTTCGTTTATTTTGGCTTCTTCTTTATCCCTGAGCTTTTCATGCCATTTCGGTAATCCATCTTCTATTTTGCCGTAGGGCAGGGTATTCTGTTCGAAGACCACTACCCGAAAGCCTCTTTGAGCCAATTGGTAAGCAGCTTCGGAGCCGGCTACTGCTCCGCCGAAAACTGCAACAAAATGATGACCAACCATAAATTAATTTGTTAATGTGATAATTCGATAATGTGATAATTCATTAGTTTGGTAATGCACTAGTTGTGCTTCCTTTCCTCGATGAGGCAATGATAGATGATAACAACTTTTGATTTCTATTAACAGATCTAGTAGCAGTCCTTAGCACATTAACATCATCCCACTTTCCAGGTATTCCCACTATTCAACAGGTCATCTACACTTTTGAATTTCGACTTCTTCTTGCTTTCCTCATATTGGTCTGCAACCAAGTTGTCGTATGTAGGTGCTGTAACCGCCCTAATGATACCCAATGCCATCGGGAAAACCGGAGGCTTCATTTTTATTAACATAGTGTGTAATGTAGTGTCAGGTTCGTGAGCATCGTGCACTAGTATGTCCTTTTCCGAAACGCCGTTTTCACCAATCGTTACCACTTCCAATTTAAAGCCATTGAGTATGATACCTTTATTTTTTTCAGCACCGAATACCATTGGCTCACCTTGTTGCAAGTGTAGTTGATAGTCGTCTTTGGTTTCTTTTGAGGTAATCATTCCATGCGTTTTATCGTTGAAGATCACGCAGTTTTGTAAGATCTCTATCAGGGAGGTACCTTGGTGTTTCGACGACTCTACAAATATCTGTGTCATCAGTTTTGGGTTGGTATCAATGGTACGGGCAAAAAAGGTTCCATTAGCGCCAATAGCCAATTCTCCGGCACTAAAAGGTCGCTCTATACCTCCTAAGGGTGTAGATTTAGTTACTAAGCCTAATTGGGAAGTAGGCGATGCCTGACCCTTGGTGAGACCATAAATCTCATTATTGAACAATAGGATATTAATATCTATATTACGTCTGAGCGCATGGATAAAGTGATTACCACCAATGGCTAGAGAATCTCCATCTCCGGTCACTTGCCAAACACTAAGCTCGGGATTGCTAAGCTTTACACCGGTCGAGACGGCAGGCGCGCGGCCATGAATAGTATGGAATCCGTAAGTATCCATATAGTAAGGGAATCGAGCAGCACAGCCGATCCCGGAAATGAAAACGAAGTCCTCTTTTTTCTTACCCAACTGAGGCATCGCATTTTGAATGGCCGACAAGATTGCATAGTCACCACACCCGGGGCACCAGCGTACTAACTGGTCACTTGAAAAGTCCTTTTTTGTCAAAGGCTTTAAATGCGGTGGATCTACTGTATTTGCTGACATAATTAATTGATTACAACAGTGAATTGATTTTCTCTTTGAGCTCGGTTATCGTAAAAGGCATCCCCTGGATCTTATTGTATTGCTGGTATTCATATTGAGGAAAAGTGGCGCGTAGATAACCTGCAAGCTGTCCCATGTTTAATTCGCAAACCAGTATTTTTTTATAACGACCCAAAACCTCTTCTGTATTTTTGGGCAACGGGCTTAGGTATTTCAAATGTGCATGGTGTACACTTTTGTCTCGTGCTTGCAGTTCTTTGGTGGCTGTCAATAAAGCGCCATAAGTGCTGCCCCATCCTAGCACAAGGACCTCAGCTGATCCTTCACCTAAAACCTCCAATTCTGGAATGTAGTTGGCTACCCTGTTCACTTTTTCAGCTCGGATCTTGACCATTTGCTCGTGGTTTCCCGGATCGTATGAAACATTTCCGGTAACTTCCTCCTTTTCCAGTCCACCAATTCGATGTTCCATTCCAGCCATGCCGGGTACTACCCAATATCTGGAAAGCTTGTCATCATCTCTTAAATAAGGTTGGAACTCCTGGCCATTTTGCTTGAATTCCGGGCTTTCAATATCAGCCAGATCACTTACTTTGGGGTATTTCCAAGGCTCTGAACCATTGGCCAAATAACCATCTGATAATAACATTACTGGCGTCATGTGCTCAATAGCAAGCTTTACTGCTTCAAATGCGATATCGAAGCAACCGGCTGGTGTGCTTGGAGCGATCACGATAGCTGGGCAATCACTATTACGACCGAAAAGAGCCATGTTCAAATCAGCTTGCTCGGTCTTAGTAGGCAAGCCTGTTGATGGTCCGCCGCGTTGAACATCCACAATAACCAGGGGCAATTCTGCCATAACCGCTAAACCGATGGCTTCTCCCTTTAAGGCTATACCTGGTCCAGCCGAGGCGGTGATCCCAATTTGTCCAGCATAGCTGGCGCCAATGGCTGAGCAAACTGCAGCAATTTCATCCTCCGCATGAAGGGTGATCACTCCTAGGTTTTTATGCTTGGGGGGCTCCTGCAAGATGTCAGACGCAGGGGTGACGGGATACGCTCCGTCAAATAGTTTCTTGCCTAATTTCTCAGCAGCCGCCAGAAATCCCCAGGCAGTAGCTTGATTGCCCGAGATATGCCGATAAGTGCCTTCTTCAATTACGGCTGCAGGTACTTTATACTTCGAGGGGATT
>JBPCUG010000490.1:0-6566 GCA_051011275.1 Cyclobacteriaceae bacterium
CCCCTATTATCACTTTGATCAATTGCCCCAATACCTGCAGCTACTTGATCATTTCATGCGATCAACGCATGGCTTAAGAAGGATGGGTAGCGCTGCCATTGATATGGCCTACGTGGCTTGCGGTCGCTTTGAAGGTTTTTTCGAATATAACCTTAATGCTTGGGATATAGCAGCCGGAACCTTGATCGTAAAGCAGGCCGGTGGGAAGGTTACTGATTTCAATGGCGGCAAAGACTATCTTTTTGGTCGATCAATGATCGCGGCTGGAGCTACACACAAGGAAATACATAAGGTTATTAAGAAGTATTGGCCAGCTGTCTGAAAGCTTTTGCCTTTTTATTCCAGAATGGATCTGTCCTTACAGCTCGGGCTGCAGTAGGGTGCGTTCGTCAGTTACTTGCATTATCTTTTCCTTCGAATAGTATAAAGGAAAATATTGGTCATCAGCCCACATCTCAAAAAGATTATTGTAATACTTACTATCCGGGTTACCGGACTGCCCTGGGGTGTTGCTGCCCATAGCCTTATCCCAATCACCAGTGTTCACAATGATGCGGAAGCTGGCGCCGCTGCTTTGGTTGTCATTCGACCCTGTTGACCCCGGGGTGTATGCGTTGCCTCCTCGTGGCAAAGGGCCCAGATTCAACTTTTTCTTCAAGGTCTCATCCACTATTTCACCCAAGGGATGCGTTATGTAAATGTGCTTATAGCCTTCCTGCCCATATTGCCACGTGTTTAAATCTGGTCCGAGTTTCTCTACCATGTTGCTTATGGCTTTTTCAAAGCTTGCTTTTAGAAACAGGTCGCGCCCTCTAAGTGGGTCATTACCGAACTTCTGATCGGGAGTCTGCAACCAGGTCATAATCTTAGTAAGCTGAAGCGATAGCAAATGACTTACTTCCAACGGGACAAATTGCTCGGTTGCCTGTAATATAATTTGATTTTCCCAAGCCACATAGATGGCTGCAGCTATGGAATTGGCTTCTAAAACAAAATCCCAATCCATTAGTAGCTTCTTTGCCTGGTCCGGTAGGTCTGGCTTGACATCGATAGATTGCAGATAGGGTACCAATACACTAGCGGGTATGGAAAAATAATCAGTTTGCAGTTTCTGCATATCTTTCATGCTTAATTTTTCTGTGGACTTCAGCACTTCATTTACTCGTTGCCCCCGGTAAGGATCTGACCAACTAAAGCCTATCGCATCCCAATGATCATAGTCCGTTGGAGTTACATTTTGATTGGCGGTGGCAAAGTAACTCTCTTGCGGATTGATCAGGTGAGGTTTATCAGTAATTGGCAAGTAGCCATCCCATTCATAGCGCCCATCTCCAGGTACAGGTACCAGACCACTCCAGTTTCTTCGAATAGGAGCAATCCCAACTGCCTGCCAACCAATGTTTCCTTCTTTATCTGCCCATATCATATTTTCTCCAGGGATATGGCTGTAGTTGCAAGCAGACCTGAACTCCTCCCAGTTTTTTGCCTGGTCCATGCGCAGCGAAGCCAGATAGGGAGATCCACCTGGCTCTAACCAGGCACAACGGACCGCATAGGCCTTAAAGTTTATGGAATCGATATAGGTGACCGGGCCATGTCGGGTGTACCGGAGTGCGACCGTCTCATCCGGGCTATTTTTTACTTTTAAGGTCTCTTGAACCACCGACATGTCTACCCAACCATCCAAGTATTTATACTGGTTTAAATTTTCAGGATTTAGGTCATACACATATAGATCTTCGCCATCGGTTCGGAACACGGTTAAGCCCCAAGCCCCATAATCGTTGTGTCCAATTGAGATCCCTGGAATTTCGGGTTCGCCACCGCCGATTACATTCCATCCCGGAGCAACCAGATGGGCCATGTACCGAAGAGAAGGTACAGCAATCCTTCGATGTGGATCGTTGGCCATTGTTGTATGACCACTTTGAGTTAGGTTACCTTGCACCACCCAATTGTTGCTACCCAAAGAAAGGACATCATCTAATTGTGCCTGGTTAGTGTTTGTCAGCTGCTGCTGAGGCTCAGTTTTTGGTACCAGTAGATCATTGGGTTCAAATCTTACCGGCTTTCTGAAAGCATTGTAGAGAGCCAAAATTTCACTTTTTAATAAGGCTCCATCAATAGAGGGGTCCAAAGATAATTGCGGTTCTTTAGGATGGAACCATTGGAGTTGCTGTACCTTGTCCGGGCCCACTTTGGCAACCGCCTGACCAATATTGAGCTCCTGAGTGATGTTGCCTAATAAACCTTGATGCCGAGAAATAACTACTTCGGGCGTCCATTTTTCAGGTTTAATACTTAATAACTGAAACTCAATTGGCAAGGAATCAGGTGTTGCAATGATCTGCTGGATATAAGCGTTTACCCCGTCCACAAAGGCATTGATGATTTCCTCCCCCTCTGAATGGTAATAGTTCAATTCATCCTTCATGTTCCCTCTGTACTTGAAAAGCCTCGTCCCGATGTCTCGCTTCAGCTCCCTGTGCCCTAGGATCTCAGAAAGGGTCCCGGTAGCCTGGCGCCGCCAAATCTCAAACTGAAAAAGCCGGTCTTTAGCTGCGCAATAACCTTGAGCAAAAAACAGATCTCGCTGATTTTGTGCATAGATGTGGTTCACACCCCAAGAGTCACGTAGCACTTCAACTGGGGCATGGAGGCCAGGCAGAATGGGTCCAACTGCTTTCCTCTCCTGGCACGAGCCAGAAATAAAGATCAATGCAACAATTGCAATTACTTGGATAAAATAGGGTCGATAGCTCATGATCTGTATGAGCCAATATAGAGATTTTTTACATGCAGGGCTTGATAAAGGACGCTATTAACAGAGGTTACGTTGAGATTCTACTTTTGATCGGGCTATATTTTATTGTATATTTAATTCTATAGCTTACTTTTTTATCCAGCTAATTCCATGTTGCTTCCAAGGTTCTTTTTCTTGTTTTTGATGCTTCAAGTCTCGGCAGGTTTGTCAGCTCAGCCCCATCAGATGAAGTTTGAGCAATTGACTATGGAGCAAGGACTTTCCCAAACCTCCGTGGCTTGCATTCTTCAAGACAAGCGAGGGTTTATGTGGTTTGGTACCGAGGATGGATTGAATAAATATGATGGATACCAGTTTAAGGTTTATCGGCACATACCGGGTGATACGCTAAGTTTGGGGGGAAATGTGATCACCAGTATGATAGAAGATGTGAATGGCTATCTCTGGATTGGGACTGGCAATGGGTTAAGTAAATATGATCCAACAACTGATAGCTTTCGGCAGTATCGAAATCAAAAAGATAACCCAACCGGCTTAAGTATCTACACCCTGGTCCAAGATAAAGCAGGTGACCTATGGCTTGGTACTTCTACCGGCTTATACCAATTCGATCCGGTCAAGGAACTTTTTATTAACCAACAGCTTCCATCCCAAGCTTCAAACCAGCTCAATTGGTTATGGAGTTTGGCTCTGAGCGAGACCGGTGAACTTTGGATTGGGGCCAATCACGGCATCTATCGATTCAACCCCAAAACGGAAGATGCCATTTATTATGAAATTCCTAGTGCAGACAAGGGTAGCTACATGATTAGGGCAATTCGAGAAGACGGTTATGGAAACTTGTTGGTAGGCACGGCTCAGGGTCTCTATAAATTTATTATTGCAGAAGGGAAGTTTAAGTTTATTCACCTTCACAGTGGGCCGCCGGTCAGTTATGGTGCACATGGTATTAATCACATATATAAGAACTCCTCTGGTAATTTTTGGTTGAGCACACCAAGCGGAGTTATCGAATATAATTCCAGGACAGAGGAGTTTGAAGTTGTTCCTTATACCCCAAATGATCCTCAAGGCCTTACCTCTTCCTATATCGGATCAGTATATGAGGATAAAAGAGGAGTTTTATGGGTTGGCTCTTTTAGAGGCGGTGTCTATAAGCACGATCCTTATCAGTGGCGATTTACCCATTATAGAAACTATCCCACTGATGATAATAGCTTAAACGATAACGCCGTAAGAATGATTGGTGAAGATCAAGATCAAAAAATCTGGATTGGGGCCGGGCTTGGTTTGAATAGGCTAGATAGAAGAAGTGGGACTTTTACTCACTTTAGACACGATCCCGGCAACCCTAATAGTTTATCATCGGACGGGATAAGATCTTTTGCTCAAGATTCGAACGGTAATTTATGGATTGGTACTTGGTCTGAAGGGTTAAACAAGTTCGACCCAAAAACTGGACACGTAACCCGTTATCAAGACTTACCTAATGACAGTACTGGGTTAAATGGTGTCCGGGCATTGGTTACGGATGATTTGGGCAATTTATGGATTGCAGCTAATGGCTTGGTCAAGTTTGAGTTGGAAACAGGCAAGTTTACCCGATACGTACACCAGCCGGAAAATCCTCAAAGCATAAGTCACAATGATCTTATTAGCCTACATATTGATAAGCAGGGTTTCATTTGGATTGGAACTTCCAGCGGCGGCTTGAATCGCTTTAATGCAAACAATGAAACTTTTACCCGATACCCACACCATCCTGCAGATCCCACAAGCTTAAGTCATAACTACGTTACGTCAATTTTTGCAGACTCAGTTGGTTTCCTCTGGGTCGGGACTTATGGAGGAGGATTGAATAAACTGGATATTGAAACCGGGCAAATCAAACATTACAATGCCAGCAATGGTTTGCCTAACGACGTGATATATGGCATCCTCCAAGATGGTCAAAGCCAATTGTGGATTAGTAGTAATAAGGGGATTTGCCACTTTGATCCCCAAAAAGAAATATTCAAAAGCTACGGAATTGACGACGGTTTGCAAAGCAATGAGTTTAACTCCGGTGCTTTCTTCAAAAGTGCAAATGGGGAGATGTTTTTTGGTGGCATTAATGGATTAAATGTGTTCCATCCGGATAGTATAAAGGACAATACTAATATTCCTGATATAGCATTCACCGATTTTAAAATATTCAACAAGCCAGTTGCTATCGGTCCTGATGCACCATTGGAGAAAAGCATTGGGGAAGTAGATCAGATCACGGTATCCTACAATCAATCGGTGTTTTCTTTCGAGTTTGTGGCTTTAAACTATACTCACCCAGAGAAGAATCAATATGCCTACAAACTGGAAGGGTTTGATCAGGATTGGCAATATCTAGGCAATCGAAATTTTATCACTTTTACCAATTTGGACCCGGGGGCATATAATCTGAGAGTTAAAGGAAGTAACAATGATGGTGTTTGGAATGAAGAAGGTGCAGCTATAGCGTTGGTGATTACACCTCCATGGTGGCGCACTTGGTGGGCCTATCTTCTTTATGCTCTAGTCTCACTTTTTGCTTTAGTGCTATGGCGTGGTAATGTAATTCGACGAGAGCAGCTTAAAGCACAGTTTCAACTGGAGCATTTAAAGTTGGAAAAGATCGAAGAACTGGATAGAGTGAAGTCGACATTTTTTGAGAACATTTCGCACGAATTCCGAACTCCGCTAACCCTTATTCTTGGTACCACGGAAAGAGCCTTGTCAGCAACTGATACCGATGGCAAGCAAAAGCAAGGTTATGGTGTAATACACCGCTCGGCTCAAAAGTTATTGAGTCTGATCAACCAGTTATTGGACCTATCGAAGCTGGAAGCAGGTAGCATGGACCTGCAAGCTGGGAAATACGATTTGATCGGTTTTTTGAAGCCTATTACCGCGGCATTTAGTTCCTTGGCCCAAAGCAGGGAAATTCATTTTCTTACCAACTTCCCTTATGACCATCTTGACCTTTATTTTGATAAGGATAAGTTGGAAAAAGTTATAAACAATTTATTAGCTAATGCTTTTAAGTTTACCAATGAAAAAGGACATGTGGCCATTACAGTTTCCAAACATACTGCTGATGAATCCCGAAGGACTGAGTTTGGATCGGGGTTTGTAAAGATCACAATTCAGGATAATGGCGAAGGTATTGATCAGGATCAAGTTGGTAAGATCTTTAACCGGTTTTATCAGGTTAACGATTCTTCTACCAGAGAGCATGAGGGAACGGGTATCGGGTTAGCACTTAGCAAAGAGCTGGTGGAACTCCATCAGGGTGAGATCCAGGTAGAGAGCCGTCTCAATAAGGGAAGTACCTTTAAGGTATTGCTGCCTATTGGGCACGACCATTTAAAGGAATTCCAGATTATAGAACAAGACTCGAAATCCTTTTCTACTATAGTTACAATACCTGAACTACCGAACAAATCCGAATCACAGCAAACTCCAGAAGGACGAGCCAGCATATTGATCGTAGAAGACAACGAGGAGATGCGGGAATATTTGGAGGATATACTTTCCAGTCGTTATGGTGTCATTCAAGCATCCAATGGTAAGGAAGCCTTAAATATGTTGAATGACCTCCAACCTGATCTGGTCATCTCTGATGTCATGATGCCTAAAATGGATGGTATTACATTTTGCAAGCGAATGAAGGGAAACGAACAAACCAGTCACATCCCAATTGTCATGCTCACTGCCAGGGCAGACCAGGGAAGCAGAGAGGAGGGGCTGGAGATTGGAGCCGATGCGTATTTAACCAAACCCTTTGGTA
>JBPCUG010000491.1:0-4174 GCA_051011275.1 Cyclobacteriaceae bacterium
TAATCGTTCAAAGCTCCTTTTTTGATCCAAATAAGGATTAGTTCTAAATCGGTCGGAGACATTCTGCCTCCAGGAGGCATCAGCGGACCGGCCGAAGTTCCGGTTACTCGTAAATACAGCGTGCTCGATTCTGGTAGAGTGGTATTAACATATCCACCTCCCAACAACTGATCATAAGCATTTGCTGCGGTCAAGTCAGGGGCAGGGTCGTCATCAGCCGCGCTGTGACATCCAGGATTATTGCAAGACCGATCAAGTATAGGCACAATACTGGAAGAAAAGAAGACCAGATCGGGATCAATCGGAACCGGTTGCGGTGGTTCATCATAATAGCAAGAACCAAACAAACACAACATACCGGTAATCACTAAGAATCTTAAGGATTTCATAGGTAGTTATTTTATTGAGGTTGCCTAAATTGACCGTTGATATTGATGACCACACGATCCGATATGCTACTGGATTCTATTCCAAATACAGTTTTAGCGTTGATCTCAAACTGACCCTCAAATCCGGCCACGTTGGTCGGAGTACCTCGCAAATCGAGAAGATCGGTACCGAAGTAGGTTAATTTCATTATAACTTCTTCGGTCACCCCATGAAAAGTAAAGTCGCCGGTTATTACATATCCATTGGGGTCGCTCTCATCAAACACAACACTTTTACTTTCAAACATGGCCTCATCGGCAATGAACGGTTCACCTCCTTCAGCGCCAAAGGTGCTTAGTAAGCAACCAGCGTCTCTTCCTGGCTCGCCAGTATTTACGGTAGAAAGAGAAACTTTGCCCATCACATAGATATTTTCGGGGTTAGCTTCATCAAATTCCACCTCAATTTCGAATTCATTAAATCTTCCGGTCAATAATGCTGCGGTTCCTAAGTAGGCAGTTTCCCATCTGACACTGGAGTGAGTTTTATCGAAACTCCAGCCATTATCAAATAGGACGATATCATCCCCACGTTCTACGGGGTTAGGGTTAAATCCCTCGGGGAGCGCTTCCAGATCATCATGGGTACATTGGGTCATAAATAACCCGAATATCCCCAGGATCATGAATGATAATGTAGATATTGTTTTCATAAGTACAGATTAGATGTTTAAACTTTGTTTGTATGTAAATTACTTTAGATCACTTTTCACTTTGATGATCATCATCAACTTGTAGTGTGATTTTTATCATATTTAATCACCAGTTTGATGTACATGCTGTTATTATAGCTTGAACTAACCAGTATTATCCCACGGTTGTGAGTTCTTTCATCCTCTTCTAACAATTGGCCTTAAGCCCAAGCTAGGTACCACGTCTACTTAGCCCAATAAGGATACTCCTCAAATATTTTAGCTATAGCCTGGTTAATGCGCTGCTCCGTATCTTTTAGCCTGAGGCCTAAGAATACTAACCGCTGGCCAATGCCAATAGCGGTTGGTATGGTAGGAATGCATATCTGTCTTGTCAGTAATAGCGACGTAAAAGTCTAATTTCAGATCGGGGTTACTACCACCCCCCTTGTGAGTAATAAATGATACCTGTCAAGTTGGGTAATGAGATACATCATTTGTTGATCTATATCATGCCTATAAGTGATGTTTCTCATTGCAATTTGATCCTCGATTTTACTTTTTAGGGCCATCTAAAAAGTATTTAAATGGGAGAACACAAAGTTGAAAGGGTAAAAAATGCCCGGCAGTCCCAGCGATTTATGGTGCGACTGTTACAAGATCTGGAAGCCCTGGAGAGGATCATCTACCAGGACATGATCGAGTCAGATATCCAGCGATGTGGAGTTGAACAGGAGCTCTGTTTCGTGGATCAAGCCTTTCAGCCAGCTCCTGTTGCTATGGAGGTTTTGGAGCGATCGACCAACCATAGATTCACTACTGAATTGGCACGCTTCAATGCGGAGATCAACCTGGATCCGATGATATTTACAGGAGATTGCTTAAGCAGGATGGAGCAACAATTGTTGACCTTACTTAAAGAGCTAGAGCTCCTAGCAGTAAGTGCAAACAGTAAGACCATTTTGGTGGGTGTGCTACCAACTATCTCCATGAGCGACCTCACTAAAGAGAACATAACCCCGCTTAAAAGATATCATGCCCTGAACAACGGACTTCTCGAACTGCGAGGCGGCCCCTATGAATTACGTTTGGAAGGCACTGATCAACTGATCACTACTTTAGATTCAAGCATGTTTGAAAGCTGTAATACCAGTTTCCAGATCCACTATCAGTTAAGCGCTCATGACTTTGTAAATCAATACAACTGGGCTCAAGCTATTGCAGGTCCAGTATTAGCAACTGCTACAAATGCTCCGCTACTACTAGGCAAACGGCTTTGGCGTGAAACTAGGATCGCTCTTTTCCAGCAATCTCTGGATACCAGGAGCGTAACCAACTTTAATACAGAGAAAGTACCTCGGGTTAGTTTTGGCAAACAATGGCTTAAAGAATCTGTCCTGGAGCTGTTTCGAGAGGATATATCCCGTCATAGAATTTTGCTGCACACCGCTGATCAAGAAGAGCCCTTGAAAATGCTTGATAGCGGAGATATCCCTAAACTTAAAGCCCTTAGTTTACATAATGGCACCATCTATCGTTGGAATCGCGCCTGCTACGGTATCACCCAAGGTAAGCCACATTTAAGAATTGAAAACCGCTATTTGCCCTCGGGCCCATCCGTAATTGATGAAGTAGCAAACGCTGCGTTTTGGTTAGGGCTAATGAAAGGGTTGCCTGAGAAATATGGACAGATTTCTGAGTTCATGGATTTTGATATGGCCAAATCAAACTTCATAAAAGCTGCGCGTCTAGGACTGGGAGCCCAGATGCTTTGGCCAGGTAAAGGCCGCATACAATCGGGGCAATTAATATTGGATGTACTATTGCCGCTAGCCTTCCAAGGTTTGGAGAAAGCGGGAGTGTCGGATGTAGAAGCAAACAAATATTTGCAAGTGATCGAGGACCGTGTGACTTCAGAAAAAACCGGTTCACAGTGGCAAACTGATTCTTTTAATAAGATCAAACAGGAGCACAACACCGCAAAAGCCCTGGTGGCCGTGACTGCTGGAATGATCCATCGGCAACAGCAAAATTTACCTGTTCATCAATGGAATACCGCGACCATAACAGAAGCTGGTAGATGGGAAAATCGCTTAGGTAAGGTAGGACATATCATGTCTACCGACCTTTTCACAGTGCGTCCGGATGATCCGATTGATTTTGTGATCAAAATGATGGATTGGCGGCGCATCCACCATATCCCTGTGGAAGACGGAAGGAGAGGTTTAGTGGGATTAGTAACTGCTACTATGTTAATTCCTTTTGCCACCATACATGGTAAAAAAGATAAGCCCACCTTGATCAGCGATATCATGATCAAAGACCCCATTACCATTAAATCGGATGCCAATATTGATAAAGCATTAGATGCTATGGTAGCCAATAGGATTGGTTGCTTACCTGTAGTAGAAGATAAACACCTGGTGGGTATAGTTACGGAAACTGACTTGGTAAAAGTAGCGCAAGAATTGATCAAGGAAATCAAAAAAGATGATACAACACCTTAAAGATGTAGCGGCGAATGGCACGAGCTTTAAGCGGGTTATTGGCAGCTACTCATGCGACTTGCCAGGCCCTACAATGTTATTTATTTGTAGCTTACATGGCAATGAGCCATCCGGATTGGTGGCCTTTGAAAGGGTTATAGAAAGGCTAAGCAAGGACCAGCCAAAACTACATGGGAGGTTGATCGGTCTGGCGGGAAATCTTGCGGCGTTGGAACAAAACGTGCGTTTTATCGACAAAGATCTAAACCGAGCCTGGACCAGTGAACGGATCCAAGGACTTGCGAACGGTACCATTGGACACAGCTGGCACCTATCTGAAAATACCGAACAAAAAGATCTTATGGATCACATGAAGGAGATATTCTCCAACCGACGAGGTCCGGTATATGTCTTTGACTTACACACTACCTCATCTGTCAGTGAAGCATTTATTTCAATTAACGATACCATTAGGAATCGCACTTTTGCTCAACATTTTCCCATTCCCATTATTCTAGGAATTGAAGAACACCTGGAAGGAACCATCTTAAATTATATTAATGAACTTGGACACATTGCGATTGGCATAGAGGGTGGCCAGCACCAGGACCCAGCTTCAGCAGATCGT
>JBPCUG010000492.1:0-2510 GCA_051011275.1 Cyclobacteriaceae bacterium
GCAAAAGAGACAGTCCGGCAATCCCTCCCAAACCAGGAAAAACACCAATCACCAAACCTAGTAGCACCCCTAAAATAAGATAGAGAAAGTGCTCCGGAGTAAATAGATTTTGAAGTGCTTGTGTAACAAGGTCGAACATTGAAAAGAGGGATTGCTATTAGATGTTGAGATCATATTTTTCACGCAAGAAGTTTTTGCACCATTCTTTTTCTTCTCGCGCAATATTGGTAGCCAGATCAAATATTTTCAGAGCCTTTTGGCCGATCACTTGTTCGTACAGTCCTATTGCCTTGCCCTTTCTAGCCTGATATTCCGAATCTTTTTTCATCTCGGTAATGGCTTTCTGGTAAATAGCCTCGATCTCATCAGGGGTTTCATTTGGAACCAGTAGTAATTTCATCCCACCAAAACCTGCAGCCATGGTAGCAAACCAAGAATCAAAAGCAATCCCTTCTCCTTTTTTCCCATGTATAATCTCATATACCTCCCCAAAGTGAGGCAGTTCAGGAAAGCTGGGGTCACGGGCGAGTTCACCATGCTCATCTAAAACGCCCCAGCTCCAAAGCGGAATGGCCTCGCCCGACTTTACCAAAGGGACCACATTTTTTAAATAAGCAGCGCTAGTTTGGTAATCAATTTTAACTTCTCCCCTCTCAAAGGCCAAGCGTCCGGCTCCGCGCCCTCTAAAGCCAAAAATCGACTTAATATTCAAACCTAGTAGTTCGAAAGAGATGTTTGGCACCAAATCTAAAGAAGTGGGTCCTTGACTGGCATAGAGTAAGGGAAGGTCTTTGATTTTTGCTATCTCAGTAGCGTCTTTGATACCAAGGTCGCTGGAGACATAAACCACACCGCCGTTGGGGAAAGCCATTAGTGGTTTGTAGTTGGCGTAGTTGTATTTGACTCTTGGGTCATCGAGAAGGAAGGGCATTTGGGTGGAACCTGAGGTCCCAAAGATCATGAGGCCGTCTGGTTTGGCTCTTTCGGCAAACAAATTGGCTCCTTTGATAGAGCCTCCTCCCGGAATATTAGTTACTATAATGGTTGGGTTCCCCGGTAAATGCTTGGATAAAAATGGAGCATTGAATCTAGTCCAGGTATCGCCGCCTCCGCCTTCTTTAAAAGGGACAATCCATTCTATGGTTTTTCCTTCGAAATAGTTTTCTGTGATTCCACTTTTAGCCGTTGCTTGCTTGAGGGTTTGATTTAAAGGAGTGTCTTTTTTTGATTTAATAAATGAATAAAGAAAGTAGGCAGTAAAAAATAAGGCCAGCAGCGTAAGGATCTGTTTAAGGTTTGCGTAGTTCATGTAATACCCAATACATTGAGAATAGGCTATCAATATAACTCCCATCTGGTCATTATGAACAATTATCCCTGCCTTTTATAGCGTACTTGCCTTTAGAAACCTTCCTGATAGCTGATACTTTCAACCTAATACTTGATACTTTCTACTTATTACTCTATACTTAAAACATGTTTTTCCCAATTGGTGACACCCAGGTTAAAGGTGGCCATTTCCCTTATTTGAGCTATACCTTTATTGGTTTGAACGTGGTGGTCTTTCTGTACCAGCAATTTCTCGGACAAGCACAAGGCGAAGTCTTTATCATGGAACATGCCACCATCCCAGACGATATTGTCAATGGCAGGAATCATTTTACTATGTTCACCAGTATGTTCATGCACGGCGGATGGATGCATTTGATTGGCAATATGCTTTTTTTATGGGTCTTTGGAGATAATATTGAGGCCACTATCGGTACCGGGGCCTTTCTTATATTTTACATTGCAGGAGGTATTGCAGCCTCCGCCGCCCATATCCTTTCTGATGTGACAAGCACAATACCATCGTTAGGTGCCAGCGGTGCCATAGCTGCCGTGTTGGGCGCGTATCTGGTTATGTTCCCTAAATCAAGGATCAAAGTACTGTTCTTTTTCTTCTTCATTCGGGTATTCTATATGGCTGCCATATTTTTTCTTGGGATCTGGATAGCCATGCAATTGGTGCCAGGCATATCACAACTTGGTCAATCCGGTGAAGGCGGAGGGGTAGCCTGGTGGGCCCATATTGGAGGGTTTGCATTTGGACTGCTAGCCGGACTACTATTTAGGGCCTGGCCGGGCACGAATCACCGGATTAAAAGTTTTGGGTAGTTCCGGTTTTGCCGTTTTTCTGGTGAATGGTTTCAACAAACTTCAACAACCTCAACAAATCAACAATTTTCAGTTTGCCATCATCGAAATGTCAGTTTTCTAAGAATTTTGTCCTAATTTTACCCACAGAACAGAAAGACATTTTTTGATCCGTAAAAACAGCCAAACTTTTATGAAAGTCTTATTGAAAATAGCCCTGCCTTCATTGATTTTCTTCTTTGCTTGTGATAGTTATGACCCCAGTAAAATGCCAGCTTTGGAAGACTATGGCAATGAACAGCTAAAAGCTATTAACATCCTTACCCAAAAGTATCCACGTACCTCTACTAATTACTATGAAAAAGCCCGCATTC
>JBPCUG010000493.1:0-2507 GCA_051011275.1 Cyclobacteriaceae bacterium
CGGAGTTTTCAATCCGGGAACTTGCAAGCGCGCGTTCCGATCAAGTCAAAAGGTGAAATAAGCCAGTTGGGTACCAGCTTTAATGAAATGGCCGATACCATTGTTCAGAATATCGAGAAAATGAAAGCAACCGAAAACCTACGTAGAGAGTTGATTGCCAATGTCTCTCATGACTTGCGCACACCCATCGCTATCATTCATGGTTACGTAGAAACAATGATCATGAAGGCAGATTCATTGGATGAGGCTGATCGTAAAAAGTATATGAGCACCATATTAGAGAGCACTGATAAGCTTAAGAAATTGGTTGCAGACCTATTTGAGTTGTCCAAACTGGAGGCCAAGGAAATTGAACCAAAAAAGGAACCGTTCTTTATTACAGAGTTGATCCAGGACATATCCCAAAAGCATAAGCTAATGGCGGGAGAAAAAAGCATTACCATTGTACCGGTGATCAGCAAGGACCTTCCCATGGTTCATGCCGATGTCTCGTTGATTGAGAGAGTATTACAGAACCTGATAGACAACGCAATTAAGTTTACCGAGGACGGTGGAATCATAACTATCGAAACCCACAGGGAGGCCGATCAAGTAGAAGTAAAAGTATCAGACACGGGTGAAGGAATTCCAGAGGAGGAGATACCCCATATTTTTGAGCGTTACCACACCTTATCCGATGGAGCAAAGAACAAAAAACTGTTGGACAAAGTGAGTACCGGGCTTGGATTGGCTATCGTCAAAAAGATCCTGGAAATACACAATACCACTATCAATCTTACTAGTAAACTCAACAAAGGATCTAGTTTTTACTTTTCGCTACCCCTATACCAGGGAAAGTAGTTAATCCCAACAGAACACCAAAGCCCCTTATGAAACGCAGATCTCCTCTGCCTGCTCCGGGTTGCTGCACTATTTTATGAAAGTTCTAACTGTCTACGGGACTGGCCCCAATTTCCACAATTCACAAAAACTTAATCTATCCCTTCCGTTAGTAAATGATGTTTTGATCATTTGTTTATAGTACTGTGAGATTTTCGTGATACTTCCTGGGGAAATTAGAGATGAATATTAAATCTCACCTTAACAAAGATATATTATGAAGAAATTATTTTTATTCATCCTAGGAGGAGGATTACTTTTAGCTGGTTGTAAAGATGATGAAGGTCCGGAACCACCTGTTTCCTCAAACTTTACAATCAAAATAGAGAATGTAAGTATGGCCAAAAGCTTCTTCGCCAGTGGCTCGGTGCCCGGACTATTGATGCCTGATGAATCTCAAGAATTCACTTTTGAAGCAGGTCCTGGCGCAAAGCTTTCCCTCGCTACCATGTTAGTGCAATCCAATGATCTATTCTTTGCCCCTGGAGAGGCAGGAATAGATTTATACAATGGCAATACCCGAGTTACCGGTGATGTAAGCGATCAGATCGATATCTGGGATGCAGGTACTGAAGTAAACGAGGAGCCCGGAGTGGGTGCGAACCAGGCACCAAGACAATCTGGCCCCAATACTGGAGATGATGAGAATGGAGTAGTACAATTGGTAGCCAATGCAATGGATGGTTTTACCTACCCGGACGCATCAGATCTGATTCAGGTCAGCATTGAAGCATCACCTATGTCTGATACAGGATTCAAGGTAGTGGTTACAAATGTTTCTTCTTCGTCCACTTTGGCAACACCGATGGCAGGTTTAATCTGGGTTGTACATACCACAGACGGACCTTTGTTCACCGATGGTATGGCCGATGCTGGAAATGGGTTGGAGTCGATCGCTGAGGACGGAGATGCTACAAGTTTAACTACCTTCCTGGGTGATGATTCCGGTTTGGTTTCTCCTCTGTCGCCAGGAGTTTGGGCAGTCCATGATAATGGAGTGAATCCTATTTTTGTAAGCGGCCAGGCAGACCTTGGTGAAGGCCTGGAAGCGATTGCAGAAGACGGGGATCCATCCGGGTTAGCCGGTGTACTAACTGGCAAAGCTGGTGTAAGCTCTAGTGGTGTATTTAATACTCCAACAGGTGCTTCGGCTCCGGGACCGGCATTACCAGGAGGCGCTTATGAGTTCAGCATTACCGCCAACGATGGTGACTACCTTTCATTTGTTTCCATGTTCGTGCAATCGAATGATTTGTTTTTTGCTGCCGGTGACGGAGGTATACCGCTGTTCAGTGGTGGAAATCCTATCTCTGGTGAGGTGAGCACGGTAGCACTCTACGATGCTGGCACAGAAGTAAATGAATTCCCAGGAGCCGGTTTAAATCAGGTAATACGCCAGGCTGGGCCAAATACCGGTGTAGATGAAGGAGGTGTAGTGGCTAATATCAATACTGTCAGCGACGGGTTCTCTTACCCAGCTGTTGGAGACGTGATACGAGTAACCATAACTTCCAACTAAATTATTTAGCAATAAAAAAAGAGGCTAATTTCAGAATCAGCCTCTTTTTTGTTTCAAGGTTTTAAGCGCTACCAGAATAAGGCCAGCGCATGCCAGAAGTTACGCTTTA
>JBPCUG010000494.1:0-2850 GCA_051011275.1 Cyclobacteriaceae bacterium
GCGTAGGGGAAAGCCAATTGTTATCCCCGTATTGCTGACAGGCTTTTTCTTTGTCTCCGCTTATTTATATTTGATCATTGCTGGCAAGAATATTCCTGCTTGGGTGTATTTCTTTATTGCTGGACTAATTGCCTTTGGGGTTTGGAGTACGGTGAGGAAGATTAGGAAGAAGGTGAATTGAGTCGTGTTCCGTGTTGCGCGTTTCGGGTTTGAGCATTGAGCATGCCTGAATAAGGTTCACATTTCTTTATGGAATCTTGGAGGTTGTTGCATCTTTTAAGTGAAACCAACCACACGACCATGAAACAGCTTATAATCTTATTCTTCTTAGTCCTCGGCTTCGGCTCGGCAGAATTATTAACTGCACAATCAAAAGAGGCTGAAAAGCACTATAAATTCTTAATGAATCGAGCAGGGAACAGCGTGTCTCTGGGTTGTGGTTTCGCTGGTGTACCCTCTGAGAATCTTGAACACACTGAATACTTGGTAGAAAATGATCACCATGACCTTCTAGTTAAATTATTGGATTCAAAAATCCCGGCCACAAGCTATTTAGCTGTAGTTGTAATTGAGGATCTAAACCGAAAGGGTAAAATGGATCCTAATTCTAGGGTGGTTGCTAGGATTGCAGAGTTATATGATTCGAAGGATCTGGTATCGGTTTGCTCCGGTTGTACATACCATATGGATTGGAGCATCAAAGATCTGCTAACATCAAAACAAAAAGACACGATCGGATTTGGTGCTGAGTATTGGTTGCAAGGATTATAGTAACTTAAACTGTCGCAAATCTAACGCACTGTAGCTTGCGATAGTTTGGTTAATAGAAAGCACTAAGTCCATTCATTTGGAAAACAGGTTAGGTTTTATAATTTGACCCTAAACTCAAATGCGCACTGTGAGAAGAAATAGGCAGCGTAAATTTTTAATGATGAAGTGAGAAAAAGATTATCCCAAAAAGCATGCTTCGGGATAATCTTTTTTTCTTTTGTTAATCTCCTCTAAAGGCTAGTCTTGAACAACGTTTGCCACGTTATTGTCTCCAATCTGAAATACCAGTGAAGAATGCAAATCACCGGTTTGATACTGCTCTGAGTTGTTGCCATCTCCTACTTGAAACGCTTGCGCATTGTTTAAAACCCCGAGTTGATTTTGCAGAGCAAAGTTGCCATCTCCCGATTGAAAGACAAGAGCATCATTGCCATCTGTATTCTGCTCTTGAGAAGCCTCATTATCGCTGCCCGGCTGGAGAATAATCGCTGTGTGGCTGGCACCGTCTTGTGTTTGCCATGCAAGATTATTATCGCCTTCCTGGTCGATGAAAGCTTCGTTAGCGATGTCAGTTTGCGTTTGATTTGCAACGTTGCCGTCACCTGACTGGTCGATCGTAGCTAATTGAGAATCACCATCTTGGTTTTGCATAGCTTGGTTGCCATCGCCACTTTGATCTATAAAAGCCTCTTGAAATATACCCAGTTGGTTTTGTAATGCTGAGTTCCCATTTCCTGATTGATCGACGATAGCAGTACTGTTATCGCCTCCCTGTATTTGCTCAGCGTAGTTGCTATCCCCAGATTGGTCAATAGTAGCTTCATTAAGGTCTCCCGCTTGTGTGACCAAAGCTTCATTATCGTCACCGCCTTGAGTAACTGTACTGGTGTTTTGAGCGAAGTTGTAACTGACCACGCAAAGCATAGTTGCTACTAGTAAGATTATCTTTTTCATTTGTTAGCTGGTTTTAAGTTACAAGAATGGTTAGTCAGTCTGAGAAACGTTAGCTACGTTGCCATTGCCCCCCTGTGTAATGGAACTTATGTGAAGCTCACCGTCTTGAAAAACACTGGCAAAATTGTTATCTCCCGATTGCAGAAGGGTAGATTCATTTTCGAAGCCCAATTGGATTTGAGAACTTTCATTGAAATTACCGGATTGCTCACTGAAAGCCATATTTCCGTCTCCTTCTTGTGATTGAAAGGCTATGTTGTCATCTCCTGACTGAAGTATATCGGCTACGTGATCATCTCCAATAGCCAGCTGGAACTGTTCGGCAGTGTTGTTATTCCCCGACTGCTCAATGAAGGCAAAATTATCTTCTGCTCCGCTTTGTGTCCCTGTTTGCGTCTGTGTAGCGGAGTTGCCATCTCCAGATTGATCAATATCGGCTACGCTATCACTTGAACCTTGATATTGGATGGCATCATTGTCACTTCCTGATTGATTAATAGACATAAATCCTCCTTCAAAGTCATGTTCTTGAGATGCTGAATTGTTATCACCTATCTGCGTAATCTGGGCTTGATTGTCGCGCCCAATTTGAACTTGGTCTGCCGTATTGTTACTTCCCGATTGATCAATGGTGGCCAGATTACCATCTGTACTGTTCTGGGTTTGGCTGGCAAAGTTATCATCTCCGGACTGATCAATTGATGCCTCATTAAATGAGCCAGTTTGTGATACAAAAACTTCGTTATCGTCACCGCTTTGTATAACAGTGCTCGTATTTTGGGCGGTGGCAAATTGTGATATACTTCCGATAACAACTAGCAAAATGAGTGTCTTTTTCATGGTTTTTCTTTTAAGGTTTAAGATAAATTAAATGCGCCCGGTTACCCTACTTTTGCACTTTAGGCAAAGTAACCTTTATATAATCTTGCTTACCAATACTCTTTCGTAGAGAGCTACCTGGTGGGGTGAGGCAATGTCTGATCGGTTAGGCGGATTGAATCCCTCACCGATGAATTTTATGGTGAGAATACTTGTATGTAACCCAATAATATCAAAAAATAAATCAAGAAAGAAGCTGCTTTTAAGAATCCCCAGGTAAGGCCACACATTTTCTAGCTGAATATT
>JBPCUG010000495.1:0-4596 GCA_051011275.1 Cyclobacteriaceae bacterium
ACCCGAGGTCTCAGATTGAAACCAGATATTCTCGTTGTCAAGCATCCACCCCATTGCTGGAGAAGAGAAGATATAACCCATCCCCGGACCCTTGATCCAGGCGGGGTCTTGTTGCCGATCGATCAAACTTGGCTCACCGGTAGCCATGTTGAGAGTCATTAGCCATCGGTCCTTATTGTCAAGGGATCTTATTTGTATCAAAGCATGACTACCATCATCTGACCAGACAGGTCCCTGTATCAAAACAGGCCTTTCTTTTTCCCCTTTAATCCAATTTTGATTAGGGTAATCAATTTGATCGGTGATCCCAGGAATTGATTTGGTATTGAATAAATAGGTCGTGTCTCGGGCGCGATCGTAAATGCCCAGCTCGTAAGTGGATTTTGAGGTCCCTACTTTTGCTCGGGCATTGATGTTTTCAGTAAATCCAGAATTGGTTACATAGGTCGGTATCTGGGACGATACATTTTCTACCTCTGTAGTAAGCCTGTAAGTAATAAAGTTCAGATCAGGACTAATCTGTAAATGGCTTACTCTTTTGTTTTCGAGATATATCTTTAAAGGCCTTTTGGGTGCGTCTATTTCCTTCCATTCTTTGGATGCTTCTTTCTTTTGCTGCCTCTCATTAAGTATTTGAGATAACTTAAGCTGGTCGCGATACAGCCATTTTTCTGCGGGATCAGTTGGTTCGCTACCGTCCTTCGGGGCAGTGCCTTTGATCATATATGTAAGTTGAGTGATCGTCCCGCTACTGATTTGCAGCTCAAATAAATTATCATTTTGGCTATAAATAATGCTTTCGCCGTTAGTGTTAAAAACAGGGGAGGAAATGCGGTCTACAGTATTGGTGAATTGTATCTTAGATTCTGTTTTCAGATCACGATAGAATAAGTCCCCATTTTTTACATAAGTGATTTTAGTAAAGCTTCGATCAAAAACTATTCTACTTGAAGGTGAGAGTTTTCTCTCCAAAGCGTTTACTTTTTTTGGGCTGTGGTTTTGTAAGCTCACCTTATATAAAGAATCTGCGGAGACATTTTCCGGATTCCATTTAAAATAAACGGTTTCCCCTGAAGGGTCCCAGTAGATTTCATTTGGGACATGCCCGATCCAGTCATAACCTTTCATAATCTTCTCTAGCTGCAACTGTTGGGCCATGGCACTATAACTAATCTGAAATAGTGCAAAAAGAAACCAGCAATTAATGCTGGGTTTTGGGAAGTTACTTACCATGCAAGGAATCAATTTGAGATGTGTAGACCTTCTAATTGTTTTTAAGTTTTACAGTTCGGGTCCTTTTGGATCGCTTATTTTTATTGGGATTATAGTGTCGCTTGTGCTTCTTTGGTTTTACCGCTGTAACGGTGTTCACATCGCTTTTTGCACAGTTTGATAGACCAAAAACCGTAAATGTTGCTGCAATTAGGAGGGTAAAAGAACTGCGTTTCGAGAGCTTCGGGATAAGAGCAATCATAATTTTATGATTTTGAATTGGGAATTTTAAGAAATGCAATTTCCATGCCTTAAGCAAGTAATTAAGTTACGCAATTTCTAAAAATTTAATCTTATTAACTCTAAACATCGGTATTAACTTGTAAGTAGCAATAACCTTAGATCGGGAATTTGATGGGACTTTTTACCCATAAGATGTGATTTTTACTTAATTTTCCTTGGACTCTATTAAATATAAAAACCATCAAGTCTTTCTTTGGGGTTATGAATAAAACGATTGCCCTATTATTTTATTTCTTTGTAGTCCTGTTTACGAACGCATATGGGCAACAAGATAGCCTATTGAATAGGATCAATCAGCTACAAGGTTTGGAGAAGATCGGAGTGCTGCTAAACATCTCCGAGAACACCAGAGGCTATGCTCCTGAGCTGTCATTGGAATTTGCTGAGCAGTCCTTTAATCTGGCAATTGAACTAGAAGACTTAGATAGTGAGATCGCTGCTCTCAAAAGCATGGGGCTGACTAATTTCAGTACTGGGAACTACGAAACCAGCCTTGATAATTTCACGAGAATTTTAACGTTGCAAGAGGAGCGCGAAGATGCCAGAGGTATTGCCGGGGCCCTATACAACCTAGGTCTCATTTATGACCAATCCAAGAGGTATGACATCGCTTTAGAATATTATCAGCGATCTCTCGACTTGAATAGAAACATTAGAGATTCAACCGGCATTTCGAACGCACTTAATACCATAGGCTTCCTGCATAACAAAAATGGAAGTAATGATTTAGCCTATGATTATTTCACCGAGGCCTATCAAATAGAAGAGCTACAGAAGGATACATTGGGTCTCTTTGCGACTTTAAGCAATATTGGTTCGTACTACTTTACTGATGGACAATTGGATTCTTCACTACTTTATTTTCAGCAGTCTTTGGCTATTGGGGAGAATTTGAATAATAATTATGACAAAGCGCATCTCTATAATAACATAGCTAAGATCCATTCAAAAAAAAATAGCTATAGTGAGGCTATCAATTTTTTTAATCAATCCTTAGAACTGAGTGAGCCCATGGAGGCAAAGTCAAGGATGATAGAAAGTTACAAAGGATTAGCTGATGCCAATACCCGACTAAGTCGTTACAAAACTGCTATGGAGTACTATAAGCTTCATTCCGATATTAAGGACTTGGCTTATAACGAATCCAATACCAAGCGGATAGCCGAGATAGAAACTAACTATCAGATACAACGCAGGGAAAAAGAGATAGAGCTTTTGAAAAAGGAAAGCCAAATTCAGCAGCTGAACTTATCCAATAGCCGACTTACCATATATTCCTTGATTGGGGGATTAGGTCTCATATTTGTATTAGGCGCTTTTTTCTATCAAAAGTATAGATACCGGGTAAAATCAAACGCATTGCTTGAACTACAGAACCAGGAAATAGCTAAAAAGAATATAGATATTCTTGATAGTATTGTCTATGCCAAAGGCATCCAGGATGCTATACGTCCGGATCTGAGCTTAATCAACCAGGTGTTCCAGGATTCGTTCATTTTTACCAAAGCCAGAGACATAGTTAATGGTGATTTTTATTGGTTTGCCCAGAAAGATGGTTTGATCATTGTTGCGGTTTTGGATTGCACCGGACATGGTGTTCCTGGTGCGTTCATGACAGTGATGGCCAATTCTATGCTCAACCAGATCGTATTGGAGCAAGGTATTACTTCCCCGGCCCATGTATTGTCAGAACTAAACAAAAGTATGTTAGTTACGCTCCACCAGGAAAACTATAATCAAATTACCAATGAGGGTATGGATATTGGTATATGTTTGATAGATCCACAATCGTATGAGCTTGTTTTTGCCGGTGCCAAGCGCCCTTTGTACTACTTTCAAAACCGCAAACTTAATATCGTAAAAGGCAATAAACTCTCTATCGCCGGCACCTTGTATCAAAAAGAACGTTCCTTTGATGAATTTCGACTTTCCTTAAATAAAAATGATACTTTCTACATGTTCAGTGATGGTATGACCGATCAATTCGGGGGGGTGGATGACAAAAAATTTCTCACCTGGAGATTGAAGCATTTGCTCATTATGATACAGCCTTATCGCATGGTGAATCAGTTGCATCATGTAGAAAAGGAGATTTCCACATGGATGAACGGCACGGAACAGACCGATGATATGCTTTTATTGGGAATAAAAGTTTAAACATTGATTTGCATCATTTCCTTTATTTTATCGTATATTCAAGTGATAGGAATGAGTAAAAACCGTTCTTAAATGCAGTAATAGCGATTCTGAGTACATATTTTCAGTTAGCGGATCTATTTTTTCATTTAGTATGCAGATTACCTGTACATCCCGCTAAACTATTTTTCTCCGGATCGACCAAGGATAAAGGAAAGACTTATACTGTACCATTGTGCCGAATCTTCGTGAACAGCAATTTGACAGCATTTTTGCTAACGCCCCAATAGGCATGGCCAAAGCCAGCCTAGATGGGACATTGCTTGAGGTTAATAGCAGTTTTGGAACATTTATGGGCTACTCAAAACGAGATTTAGTAAATATTCCAATTAATGATTTTACTCACGATGAAGATCTGAGATCTAACATAAACAATCGCGAGTTATTGGTGGTCGGTCGTAAGGACTACTTCGCCATGGAAAAAAGATACCGACATCGTAATGGGCATTGGGTTTCAGGAATGTTGCACGCTTCCATTATTAAAAATGTAAAAGGTAGACCGGATTATTTTATTGCTCAAGTATTAGATCTGACTGAATTGAAATGTCTTGAGGTTAAGTTGCAAAAGACCACAAACCAACTATTTCAATTGCAAGCTGAAATTGAAGAGAGCGTCTATCAACACCTCAGTGAAACCAGTTTGGTAAAGCAGCTACATCGTGATATTGCCGCGTTAGATCCAAGGTCATCTGACTTTACCAGAAGAATTGATGGCTTGAAACGATTGTCAGAGAAAGCTATTGGTATGAACTCCTTTCCAACCTATTTGCGGCACCATGACCATAACTTTTTAAAACAATTAAACCAAAGATATAAACTACTCTCATCTCACGACCTCAAACTTTGCCTGCTGCTAAGAATGAACTTAAGCACGAAGGAAATAGC
>JBPCUG010000496.1:0-2681 GCA_051011275.1 Cyclobacteriaceae bacterium
ATGTTAGACAGGGCTAAGGTTAGCTAGGAATGAGAGCACTGGAGGAGCATGATAATTTATCGCAGGCCATTATTGGCTTTGCCCAATTTGCCCGGCTAAACGGCCTAAATGTGGGCATTCAAGAATCTCAAGAGTCTTTAAAAGCAGCAGCACTTGGACTCCTAACTAGCAAACAGCAGCTGCAATTTGGCTTAAGATCAATCTACTGTAGCTCATCCGCAGACGCAGAGTTGTTCGATATTTTATTCGCTAAATTTTGGGACAAGGAAAAGGCAAGCTTAAAAAGCCGGATGCAGTTTCACAACCAGTCCACCATCAAGAAGGAGGGCTCTTTGGTAATGATGGGAAAAGGGGATGAAGGCCAAGGTGAAGATGCAGGCAAGAATGTTTCCGGGGCACACGCCATGGAACGGTTGCGCAAAACCGACTTTTCCCAAGTAGCTGAGATCGATAGCGCATTTTTGGAAGATTTAGCCAATAGGTTATGGAAGCAAATGAGCCTGAGCATGAAACGCCGAATGAAAAGGAGTCGGACCCAGGGAAAAATAGACCTTAGAAAAACCATCAGGGAGAATATCTCTCACGGGGGAGAGCCGATTGATTTAAGATTTAGAAATAAGAAACTAAAAAAGCAAAGATTGGTGGTGCTGCTAGATGTAAGTGGTTCGATGGACAAATACAGTTTCTTTTTGTTGCGCTTCATATATGCCTTGCAGTGTAATTTTGAGAGGGTGGATTCTTTTGTATTCAGTACCGAACTAACTTGTATTACTGATGTGATGAAATCGGGAAGGTTGCCACAAAGCCTAGCCAGTTTAGGTGACCGAGCAGAAGCCTGGTCAAGTGGTACCCGGATCGGTGCTTGTTTCCAGGAGTTTAACAATACTTTTGCCAAGAAATTGCTTTCACGAAATGCACTGGTAATTATTTTAAGCGATGGCCTGGATACCGGTGAACCAGCAGTATTGAAAAAAGAGATGAAAAAGATATCGAGTCGTGCAAAAAAAGTGATCTGGCTCAATCCTTTAAAGGGCATGAAGGACTATCAGCCAATCGCTCGTGGAATGAGTGCTGCTTTACCTATGGTAGACGTATTTAACTCAGCGCATAATTTGGATAGTATTTTGGAACTTGAAAAATATTTAGCCAATGCTTAAGAAATTTTTTGATAAAAGCAGAGAGCTTGAAGAAAAAGGGGATGCCTTTGCCATAGCAATTGTGGTAAGGTATGAAGCGCCAATATCTGGGAAACCAGGTAACAAAGCCATTATTGAGGCTGACGGTACAGTGCATGGATGGATTGCCGGTGGTTGTTCTCAGCCGATCATCGTGGAGGCTGCTTTGAAATCCCTGAGAAACGGGCAACCACAATTGTTGCGTATCAGTCCCGAAGCAGAAAATGAACCTATCTCAGAAAACGGAATTATGAAACACAAGATGACATGCCATAGCGGAGGATCTCTGGACGTATATATTGAACCAGTGTTACCCAAACCTCAGCTTATCGTAATGGGACATTCAGCAGTGGCTCAGGCTTTGAGCAAACTAGGTTTAGCCCTTGGCTATAACGTAGATGTATTGGCCCCTGAAGCCACTATGGAAGCTTTCGATGGAGTTCATTCTTTTGCCGATTCTTTTGACTTTACTGACTTGAAAACTGGAACCAACAGCTATGTGGTGGTCGCAACTCAAGGGGAAGGAGATGAGGAGGCATTAGAATCTGCCTTGAAATCCGACGCTAAATACCTGGCCTTTGTAGCAAGCAAGAAGAAGGCAGAGGGGGTTATGCAGTATCTTGAAAGCAGTGGCTTTTCCCCAGAACAGGTTCAAAAAATAAAAGCCCCCGCAGGTCTAGACATCAAAGCGCGTTTACCTGAAGAGGTAGCACTGAGCATTTTGGCAGAGATTATTGCTGAAATCCGAACGGCGTTGCCAGCTATTGGCAAAGGTAGATCAGAGGAAAAAGCCGACTTAGCTACCGACCCTATTTGTGGTATGTCGGTTGACAAAAGCAAAGCCAAGCACGTTTCGGCATACCAAGGGACCAACTATTACTTTTGCTGCGCTGGTTGTAAGCTAACCTTTGAAAAGGAACCTGAGAAGTACGCAACAGAAATGATCTAGGAATGGTCTATTTTTCGTCCATTAGTCCTCATCAAAAAGAGGGGATTTAGACTTTCCTTGAAGCTATAATTTCACTTTAGCTTTTTTATGGAAAGCATTAACCAGTTGAATGCATAGGGATTTGATAAAAACAGGAAGCCCGCTGTTGAGGAAGACTCCCAGCAGGATCAGGTAGGAAGCCCATGTATAACTCGAGAGGAAGTTGGAACCCCATAGTTGGCCGCTTACTATAAGTAAACCTCCTATCAAAACCAGGCTAAATGCGACGATGGTTTTGGTTCCTCTGTAGTTGATGGAAAGCATAACCACAATAATCAAAATCAATCCGTAAATCAGCAGGGATTCATTAAAGCTCAATCCATGCTCACCAATTCCGCAGACTGCGATAGCACTTGAATAGGCCACAAAGCAAAAGGGACATTTTGGTAGAATAACCAAAAGAAAACTTAGCAATACGGGCCAAGAGGAAGGCTTTTTTTTATTAGGTTTATGTTTGGCAATGCAGCTCAATTATTCAGGTGAAATGATCCTATAATTTATTTAAAATTGGGCTAGTA
>JBPCUG010000497.1:0-4052 GCA_051011275.1 Cyclobacteriaceae bacterium
CAAGGTAGCGCTTAGTTTGTCCACCTGTGACTTATCTCTTCTCCTTTTTTTCTTCATCCCTCCTTCTACTATTGCTTGCTTGGCTATTTTGGAGGTAAACCGCTCATCTATAAAAACCACTTCCTTCTTTGGCCACCGCTTGCGTAACTCCTTCTCAAAATCCAATACCAACTTGGTAGCGTCAGTATCAGTATTTTGCAAAGATACAGGCTTTCCCAAAACATACGAATCAATCCCCTCAAGAAGATCATACGCAGTAAGATAGGCCATTACTTCTGGTGTGGGTATTGTTTCTAGAGGAGTGGCTATAATTTTTAAAGGGTCGGTCACCGCTATACCCACTCTGCGAGCACCATAATCAATCCCTACGATCCGTCCCATGATGTTAATTCCACTTGGCTTTTTGTTGAAGCAAAGTTTTTACTTCCTTTTCCAAGGCCAGTGCTTTGGGGAATAGTATTTCATTTTCAATTCGGGCATGCGTGATCAATTCCGCTTCGAAAGCCTGCAATTCGGCATAAGCAACTTTTACCGGTAGGGTGGCTGTCGACTTGAGCTTATAGTCTTTAGTGATATTTCTTATTCCCTTCATCTCGTCATCGTGCAGATCATGTTCCACAGCCTGCTGATGGATCGAATATTTCTCCATCTTATAGTAAAGTATGCTTGGATTATAAGTTCCTTCAGTTGTGCTCTCAAGTAATTTGATATAGGAAAAAAGCTCATCCTCTTCCTTATGGATATGGTAGATAAAATCTTCAACGAAAAGCGGGAAAACAAACTTGAGATCTTTTATGACCCGTTGGTAACCCTCATGATTGTCAGAGAGATGTGATATTAGGTCGGCCATGAAGGGAAGCCGACGTTTAACGAAAAGCAGATGGGAATGCTTCAGATAGGCGACTACTAAACCAACTGGGTAAGATATCAAGGACAGGTTTTCCTCATTTGGCTCCTTCACGGCAGTCTCCAGCTCTGCCACAACCATTTCAGTACTTAGGCCTTTACTTCTACACACCTGAATCAATGTTTCGTCAGTGTACTGGTAAAATTCTATACCGAAGTAGTGCAAAACCGACGCGCAAGCGTAGTTCTCATTGACTAAATCCGTTATTTTTTTTTGATCAAAGTGCACCGCCAAGTCTGTAATAAATGTCCTATTGTAAAATAATAATAATTCATTCTCAATTACAACAATGTGTAGTCAATAAAGCTAAGTTGCCAGCAATCGAACGTTTTATTAGAAATAAACGTATATTTTAAGAATGCGACCTTTATATTGAACCCGTTTAATGTAATATTAAGTCTAAGTTTGAGTTTTATTACAGCAGTTCAAGCCTTATTTTTAAGATTAAAATATTAGAACGATCGTGAATAGTATCAAAAACAAAAAAATCTATATAGTTCTCCCTTTGTTGTTAGCAGTTACATTGGCTTTGGGTATTCTAACCGGAGCACAAATGTTCGACGCTAAATCAGGCAAAAGCAATTTGGTAAGTAGCTTAATGAAATTTAGGGAGATCCTTACTTATGTCGAGCGAGATTATGTTGATGAAGTTGACTCGGATAAATTAGTGGGTGAAGCGATCACGGATATGCTGGAGAACCTCGATCCACATTCGGTTTATATTCCTGCTAAGGACCGGGAGCTTACTAATTCCCAGTTGGAGGGTGAGTTTGACGGCATTGGCATTGAATTCAATATCATTAAAGACACGATCTATGTGGTGGCTCCTTTGATCGGTGGACCTTCCGAATCTGTGGGCATCTTAGCTGGTGACCGCATTGTAAAGGTCAATGATGAAACAGTAGCTGGTACAGGTATCACAAATAGAGATGTTTTTGACTTGTTGAGAGGGCCCAAGGGCACTGAGGTAAAAGTTGATATCAAGCGAGCAAATGAAGATGAATTAATCCCATATCACATTATACGGGACAAAATACCTCAATATTCAGTAGCAGTAAATTACATGGTGGATGATGAAGTCGGGTATCTAAAAGTTACCAGGTTTGCTGCCACCACATATGATGAATTCTATAAAGCGCTTTCTGAGCTAAAGGCTCAAGGAATGACCAAGCTTATCTTAGATTTACAAAGTAACCCGGGAGGCTATATGGATAGAGCCATCAAAATGGTCGATGAGTTTGTAGCCGGTACAGAGCTAATAGTATATACAGATGGCAAGAGCGACCGGTTTGATTCCGAGGCCAGAGCGCGAAGGGAAGGTATCTTCGAACAAGGACCTATTGTGGTATTGATCGACGAAGGCAGTGCTTCCGCTTCTGAGATCGTTTCCGGAGCTTTACAAGACAATGACCGTGCTTTGGTTGTAGGCCGTAGGTCTTTTGGAAAAGGTTTGGTACAAAATCAGATCCCATTGAGTGACGGGTCGGAATTAAGGCTCACAATTTCGCGGTATTACATTCCAAGTGGACGCTCCATACAAAGACCTTATAATGGTGACAGTAAAGATTACCACCTCGATTTTCTCAAGCGTCTTGAGCATGGAGAATTTGACAATGCGGATAGTATCAAGTTTGACGATTCCCTGAAGTACACCACCAGCAAAGGTCGTACTGTTTATGGCGGTGGGGGCATCATGCCTGATCACTTCGTGCCAAGAGATACTTCTATGTTTTCTGATTATTATGGGAAGATCATTAGGAATGTGGTTTTCCGAGAATACCCTCTTAGTTATTACCAAAAGAATCAAAAGCGGCTAGAAAACATGGGCTTGGAGACTTATCTCAGTAGTTTCAAGGTGGATGACAATATGCTTAATGGTTTTGTAAAGAATGCGACTAAGAATGGAGTTGAGTTTGATGAGGTAGGATTTAACCGATCAAAACCACTGATTAAAAACTTATTAAAGGCGCAGATAGCAAGACTGGTTTGGGATGACAAAGGGTTCTATCCCATCATCAACCAGCAGGATGAGATATTCCAGGCAGCATTAAAATTATTTGATGATGCAGAAGCATTGCTAACCATCACCAACCCTCGATAAAGAACCAGGCCCAGCGGACTAGTTGTTTTAGAAATTACAATACTTCTTGAGGTAGTTGATTGCGCGTCGCTCTCCCAGTTCTTCTGCTTTTCTGAAGTCAGTGCAACCTTCGTAGTTCTTTCTGATGGCCATAAAGGATGAGCCTCTCAAAAGATAGGCATTAGTAAGTTTGTACTTAAACGCTCTATCGAACTTTCGTGTTCGCAGTTGTTCGCTGATCAATTCAATTGATTTGGTGTAATCTTGGATTGCTCCCTGATAGTCACGAGAATTATAACGGGCTAGCCCACGATTCCTAAACAGATATTCTTTGCCTCCATCCAAGGTAATTGCATTACTAAAATCTGCCGAAGCTCCCTTAAAATCTTCCAATTTGAGACGAAGCAGCCCTCGCTCATTATAGTACTCAGGATTGCCCTTGTCGATAGCAATTGCTTTATCAAAATTCTCAGCTGCAGTAAGATTGGACCCTTTTTGTGATTGATTGAATCCCCTTTGTCGGTAAAATTCAGCATTGTTAGGGTCAAGCTCAATTGCCTTATCGAGATCGGCAATAGCATCATCGTAGTTGATTTTACCGGCTTCTAAATCATGGGTATTCGATTTTACCTCTGCGCGTTTTGCGTAGAGGAGTGAATTGTCCGGAGCCAACTCAATGGCCTTATTTAGGTCATACAAACTTGAATCCCTTTGAAATCCTAGCCTGTGCTTAAGATCTCCTCTTAAATAATAAGCAAATACATGAACCGAATCCAGCTTGATCACTTTTGAAAAGTCCTTTAAAGCACCTTCGTAATCCTCCAGGTTGGTTTTGGTGGAGGCTCTTTGGAAATAGGCGTCAGCAAGGGTGTCGTTTAGCGCGATAGCTTTATCATAAGCTATAAGTGCACTCTTATAGTCCCCTTGTTTGTATTTTGCTTCTCCCTGTTTTACAAACGCCAGTACCTGATCTTGAAGGTACCTATCTCCGGTTGGGTTAGTCTCACTTTGAGCGAAAGCGGCGATTGAAAAAACAAGTAAAAGCAGAATAAGTTTGAAGCGCTT
>JBPCUG010000498.1:0-3008 GCA_051011275.1 Cyclobacteriaceae bacterium
GTCAGGAACAGTGCTAAGCGGAACTTTACTTTATCATGTTGAAAAACAATCCCGTAGTCAAAATGTTTTGAGTTATTAATAGCATTGTTAATGGCAACGATCCAGGCTTGGATCAATAAAATAAAGAATATCATAAATATCATCCAATGATCCTCGAACAATAGATAGTTGTATAGACCGTGCAGGAACGATCCCAGCAAAAAGTACAAGATGATCAACCACCAACCATTTTTAGTGGGATGGAATTTATACAATAGGATGCCATAGACAACGATGGTGGCATTGATCATATGACCGACAGCTGCAGTCAGGGCCCGGCCCATCAAAACGCTGCCGGAAAGGTCCTGAAAATATTGCAGGTTTTCAATGAAAGCAAACCCCAAGGCTGACAGGCAAGCATAGTAGATTAGATCGAATGGCTCATCGATTTTATCGGTGAACCACAAAATCAATAATACAGGTATTAATTTCACCGTTTCTTCAACCAACCCGATTCCCAAAAAGGAATAAACAAAAAGGTTATATAATGCGCTGGAGGAGTAGGATATGGTTAATACTGCCTCAAAAAGGTCCCCTAATGGAAATACCAAAAAAGTAAATAACATTCCTAACAACAGCGTGACCACACTGTACTTGGCTCCTTCTCGATGGAAGAAGTCCAAGCTTCTTACATAGTACAACCAAGCGCTTAGTACCAATAAGGCAGAAAGTAACCCAAGTAAGTTGAGACTTGTGAAGAATTCCACCATTTGAAACCAATAATAGCGAAACCATTGCCCCTCTTCGCGGTATAGTTCGGGGTCCAAACCTTCATCGGCTTCTAGCTGCAAAAAACTTAGATCGATCGGTTGACTACTGAAGAGCAGGGTTACAACAATTGCTGCTAAAATCAGTAGGATCACGGTCCAAATGAATGGTCGATAAACTCCGGCTTTAAAAAAGATCTTCTTGTTTCTACTTTGTGAAAATTTGACGGCCACATAACTCCCGAACGAAAAAATTACAAAAAATATCAGGATGCCTTCAAGTATCATAATTGACTATTAACCAATTACATAGTAACTATATATTATATAATTACTAAAATCAATCTAACCTTCAAACAATTTATTCAGATGTTTCTCTTCTGCCAGCCGATGACGACTCATTTTACTCACTACCAGGTACACAACCAACGAAATCATGAAGGCTGGGATCACTTCGTGAATGCTTTCCAAAGAAGCTATGTTAAAGCGAATCGCGAAACGCCAAACCACTGCCACCACCATCCCTATGACCATCGAACTTATAGCTCCCAAATCGGTACCCCACCTTAAATAGAGCCCGCCAAAAATGGAAGGGAAAAAGCTGGCAGCAAAGACAGCCCCCGAGAAGGCAGTAAGCTCGACGATGCCGGCGGGCGGGAATAGGGTGAACAAAAAAACCAATAAAGAATAGAATAACATGGTCCATCGTGTTCCGGCCAAAGCGCTTTTAGGTCTGAGCGGCTTCACCACATGCCAGAGATCATTGACAAAAGCGGTTCCAATGATCAAGGTTACCGAAGCCAATGACGACATCCCAGCGGCAAACAAACCGGCCACTGCTACACCACTCACCACCGGATGGTTAAACTTGGCCAGCATAAATCCGACTACCTCATCGGTATGCCCTATCAGGTAAGCAGCCTCCTCTCCTGAAGCCATACCATGGACCAAGGCTCCTAAGCCCATCACACAGATCAGTGAGATGCCCAAAAAAACCGGCGTCCAGATCATGGCAAATCGCATGCTCTTGGTATTGTCAATCGAATAAAACCGTATCAGACAGCGCGGTTCTGCAATCATTTTCATTCCCACCGCTAGTCCAATGCCTAACATATACATAAATGCGTCTACTGTTCCGATGGTCACCAGGCTGTCCCCTAACGGTTGACCGCCAAGATCCGGATGGGAAATATTGCTGATCTTAGTCATTAAGGCGTCGAAGCCTCCGACATAAATAAAAGGCAAAGCAAACATCAATATGGCCACAATGAACATCATGATCCCCTGCACTGCATCGGTCCACAGTACACTGTACATACCTCCCCAAACGGTATAGAGTAAGGTGATAAATACAATGGCGAAGGCTCCAACTGCATAAGGGATCTCTAATACCGACTGCAATACATGCGCGCTGCCCTTGGCGATACCTACCATGTACCACATGCTGGCAAACAAAATAATAAAAGCCGACAACATTCGGATCAATCGGGAGAGCCCGCTCTGATAGCGGAACTGGAAGTAATCAGGAATAGTGGTGGACTTCAAAAGCAAAGTTTGATTTCTCATTCTGGGGCCTAAGACCAACCAGGACAGTACACAGAATACAGCCCAGATCAAACCTACCCAGGCCCAGGACAGACCGAATTGAAAAGATTTTCCCGCTTGTCCAATGTAGGTATTGGTGCTGGCGAAGGTGGAGAAGAAGGCCAGCGATACTACCCAGCCTGGGATCTCCCGTTTGGCAATATAAAATTCATTGAGTCCTTGTGAAGCCTTAGCTTTGAAATACCAACCGATGCCCAGGCATAATATCAGGT
Source organism: Cyclobacteriaceae bacterium (assembly GCA_051011275.1). Classification (GTDB taxonomy): domain Bacteria; phylum Bacteroidota; class Bacteroidia; order Cytophagales; family Cyclobacteriaceae; genus JBPCUG01. The sequence continues at coordinate 2,564 of JBPCUG010000498.1, forward strand.
AGGCCAGCATCAGGAGCAGGATAAAATAATGTTCGGAAAGGTAAGCAAGCATTTGATCCATTACTCGTCCTCTTCCTCCTTGATATCCACTTTCATTTTGGAGACGATCCAGGCATTGATGATCACGATCAAGAGGATGCCCCAGTAAGGCACGGTGGTCATGAAATCCATGTTAGCGGTTTTTGAATAGTTTTTTCAATTCGTTTTTAGTCACCTTGCCCATAGCATTGCGCGGCAAAGCATCAAGGTAGAGAAAACTTTTTGGGATCTTATAAGGCGGCAGGTAATCCTTTAACCAAACTTTGAATGTCTCCTGCTTAAGTTGTTCCTCTTTTCCTATCAGTGCAGCACAAACTACTTCGCCCCACTCTTCATCCGGCAATCCCACCACCGCGCACTCATTCACATCAGGATGGGATAACAAGACCTCTTCAATTTCCAAGGC
>JBPCUG010000499.1:0-3821 GCA_051011275.1 Cyclobacteriaceae bacterium
ACATAAGAGCGGTGGAGATAAAGGTTTATTATCCACAAGGGGATAAGGAAAAAATGAATCGGATACAGATGAAAGCCAATGATCCTCTTTCTCAATCAACAGACTTGATACTGGCCAGGGACACTGATGATTTTGAATATCAAACAACCTGGTTTATCAAAGGAAAAGATCCGGTATTCTCTGATCGTATTCCTACTGGAAATGGAATGGTGTACTTGGACAAGTTTCCCAACAAAGACCAATAGTAATTAACCAGTTATAAATTATTAACAACTAAAATTTAATCAATTATGAAAACTCTAAAAATAATTCAGACAATCTTCATGCTACTGGTGATCGCATTCCCAGCCAACCACCTATTAGCTCAAGAAGTATCCTATGATTTCGAAGGTGATGATATTACGGCCGGAGAAGACTATGACAATGACGAGGAATTTATGATTGCGGAGAACCGGGTCATGATTTATTTGACCCGAAGTTACGATGCTGTAAAACAGGGGCATCAACATGGGTTGAGTGACTTTGCCGTTTGGTACCGTGACTATAAACAAAGAGAAGATGTAGCTAAGAATGGGGTAATGGAAATGTTGATGAAGAGTTTTTTAACTACTGCCTTCAACTACGTTTTACCGGCCAATATAGATTCGTTTACCGGTAAGTTTCTAAAGAGTGTGGGCAACTCAACATTGATAAAAGTTAATGGCGTTGTATTTTCTAGTAGTACCAGAAATGTCGACGCAGTGATTGATCATTTGACTTTGGGTCAGCAAAGCCTTCTGGATAGTTTGGCCCTTTTTCCCGAAAGGTACGCTGCGGCTGATGAAGCCCATTTTCCAGATGCTGTTTGGGAGATTGTCGATCAAGGAGAAAGTTCATATTCAGAGGGCAATGACGGGCTGCCGAACAGTGCCAGGAAATTCTTGAAAAAAGACGGTGTTTTAGCACCTTCTCAGCAAACCATCAATAAGGTACGAGAAGAAACACTTACCCAATTGATCACTACAATCTACAAAAATACCTATACCGCCCAAGGTATGAGTGTAGGCGAATTTGGCAATTTCGACGAGGAGGACGAGGCTAGGATAGTGGCTCAACGAATTATTTATGGAGAGGAGTAGGGCATTAAATAAAAAGCAATGGAAAAACTTAATTTAATAATTACTCTAGTTTGGCTGATGATGGGCGGATGCTCATTATCAGCCTTTGGTCAAACTGAACCCGAAGAGGATGGCCAATTGGCTGAGCACCAGGGTTTGTATCCGATCGATGTACAGATAATTGAAACCCATGCATCCGACCTGAAGCAACTTAGGCACATGACCTTAGATCGTTACCGCCATGTTTTGGAACAGATACGGGACCAAATTATCCAAGATCCTTCCGATGAAGAAGCTGAATTAAATATGGGACCAACACTTCTTATGGCCATCGCGGATGGATTCACTGCCAGTCTGAAGCATTTTGAGAACGTTCCCGGAATAAGCGAAGTAATTCAAACCTACGAATCGGTTAACGAAAAGACACAAGTGAGTATTGGGTATCAGATCGAGCCCGATACCAGGCTTTGGATACTTGAAGCAATCGATCAGGTAGAGGAAATGGTTGGGTTCGAGTATTTTGATGACATTGTTAAAGAACAATTGTTGGAGGAAATCAAAGCCCTCCCTGCTGACTCCGATGAAAGGGCTGATTATTCTGAATCATTGGCCAAATTCCATAATCTGGGTATCCGGTTCCTGGTTCTGGGAAAAGAGGAGCTAGAGTTCAACGCCTATATCGACTACCTAAATCAGCGGTATGCTCATGACAAAAAGGGACATGTCTTTTTTGACTTCGAAATGAAAGGTGGTGACAACCAGAACGCCGGCGATTGGACATCAGAGGACGTTGCTTATTTGGTCGTGGGTGTGGAGGCTCCTTTTGGTTGGGAAATTGCCCAGAGACTTAATGACCTTAATCAAGCCAATGGTTTTTACAATTCACTCTTAGAACTGAAGCTAACCAAGATCATCACCTTCTTTACCAAAGATGATGATACCCTAGCGCCTCCTAAGGCCATATACGCGGCCGATAATTCTCTGGAACAGAATACGGCCAGTGAGGAGCTTATTGAGTTTGTGATCAATCAACAACATCCTTATTGCGGGGAATTTGAATATTAGAAATCTTTATAATTCATCTGAATTTTAAAATACGATAATCATGAAACCACTCATTTTAATAAAAAAAATCTTTTTAACTTTTGCCTTGGCCGGATTAACCAGCCAGGGAATGGCTCAGGATAGCGAGCCGTTAGGTACAGTAGAAGTTGAGTACGGCGACCCGGATATAGTAGAAGCCGATCTAAACGAGATGAGATTGCAAGCTGGAAATCTTTACAGCAACCTCAATAATTTGCAACAGCGTTATCTCAATGCCCTCAGAGATGTTAAAGATCTAATGACCAAGTCCGACAGCGATGATGGCGGAAGTCCTGATTATAGTTCCTTCTTTTTTAACCTACTGGTAAACAACCTTATCAAAGAGGCAGAAGCAAAATTATCAATTCCCGGTATGTATGCGTTGAAAAATACGATAGTGGCATTTATGGAAGAAGGGGAAAAGGGAGAGACAGGACGAAACCTCAGGGCTGCTCATGAATGGGTAGAAACAGAGATCGAAGGGGTTGAAGATGCCTTTGATTTTGTCCATGAAGAAAAACTGGAAGATCTATTGGTAAATCAATATTTTGAATTTAAGGACCCGGGGGCAAGAAGACAGTTTATCGAAAATATAGATTACTACAATGCCTCTCTGGGTAGAACAGTTCCCTCTGCGGCTCAAGCTGAACTAGATGTTTTAGAAAGATACATTAGCGATAGCTATAATGAGGATGGCCGGCATTCCCAGGGGGTGCTATACGGCATTATTCAAGTTGATGACAATGCCAGTAGTGGTCTTGAAGTTCATACCCAGTATGGGAAAGAAATTGGTAGGAAGCTAAATATACTATTACCAAAACTAAATCTAATGCCTTTTGATCTAAATGTCTATAAGCTGTTGATCTTTGACATTCCCGGTTGTTACAATTGTGATCAGGAAATTTGGATTTCTCCAGAAAACGAACCGTTGAACGCACCGGCAAGTTATAATGCTTCGATAAGGTACTTTGAATATTTGGGGTCTTGTGGTTTCAGAACCTGTTTAGGCTTAAGATCTTTTAGAAATTAAGAGACAGTCAAAAGCATTACACTAGTCATATTATTTGCTTATATTATATCCCGGCATACCAAAATGCGAAGGTTTGTAACACCCTTGTTTATCATTATTAGCTTTCTGGGAAAAGCGCAGACTAATCCTTCCCAACAGGCTTGGGAGGCAGCAGTCCCTTTCATCACGACTTATTCACCTACTGATTACAAAGCGGAGTCCCAAAATTGGCGATTTGCTCAGGGGGACAATGGTCTTATGTACGTTGGAAACGGGGCCGGTGTTTTAGAGTTTGATGGAGTAACCTGGCGCTTGATAGCTTTGCCAAATAAAAGTGTGGTTAGATCTTTCGCCAAAGCCGAGGATGGTACAATTTATGTAGGAGGTGCCAGGGAATTTGGGTTCTTAAAACTTGATTCTGTGGGTCAGACAGGATTTCAATCCTTATTGCCAAACTTGCCAAATGAATATCACAGCTTTACCGATATCTGGCATACCTATGCGGTAGGTGAGGCCGTTTATTTTGTTTCCAAAGACTACGTCTTTCAATGGGAGAACAATCAATTTAAAGTTTGGCAGCCAGAAAGATCTTTCGGATATGATTTTCTAGTGAACAACACACTATTCATTAT
>JBPCUG010000500.1:0-4151 GCA_051011275.1 Cyclobacteriaceae bacterium
TTTCTTTGATCTCTTCGCACTCTTCTACTGTATTTGCCAGTGGCTTCTCCACGAATACATGAGCACCACCATCAAGACATTTTCTAACATATTCTGCATGCGTATCAGGATAAGTATTGATGGACACGGCATCAGGCTTTGTAGTTTCTATAGCTCGATCAAAGTCACTAAACTCCGGATAACCGCCTAACTCTTTAGATAGTTTCTGCCTACTCTCAGGTCCTCGACTTACCAGGCCCACAATTTCAAACTCTTCCATTTTATGGTAAGCCCGTGCATGGGAGGCACCCATATTTCCACAGCCAACAACCAGTATGCGTATCTTAGGTTTCATAGCGTATTAGTATAAAGTAGTTAGTGTCAGGTATCAAATAGCTGGTAATCAAATTGCACAACCTTTACTGATCATCCTTCGACCTTAAAGAGATCCATCATGGATTGCGTTACCACCGTTATACCTGTTTGAATTGATTTTTCCGGATCGGGATAGTAGAAGGGAGAATGTAGGCCTGGAAGGTCACCACTTTTAATTCTTGCCTCCGGCACCGTGCCCAACCAAAAAAGTACCGTTGGAACTTTGTCCCTCGTTTGGCCATAACGCGCAAAATCCTCAGCGACCATTTGCGGTTCGGCTGAAATCACATTCCCTGTATTGATAGCCCTTTCGGCTGACTGCATCAAGCGGTCTACCAGCACCTCATTATTGAAGTTGGCTGGAGTAAAAACTTCGGGTATAATGACTTCTGGCATTTTATCTTCTGGTAGCCCAGCTGCTATAGCCACACCTCTAGCGATTTCTTTAATTCGCTGATGAACCATCTCACGTACTTCTGGTTTGTAGGTTCGAACGGTGAGTTGCAAAGTGACTTCATCAGGAATAATGTTGTGCTTGGTACCACCTTTTATAGCACCTACGGTAACCACTGCCGACTCAAGCGGATTAAGGTTCCGGCTTACGATGGTTTGTAATTCCATTACCATCATGCTGGCAGTCACTACCGGATCAATGGACATATGTGGAGAAGCACCATGGGCACCAACACCAAATACTTTAATATCAATGCTTTCTGCGTTGGCCATCGTATATCCTTTGCCAAAGCCAACTTGTCCAGCAGGAATGGTAGGGCTGCTATGCAGTCCGATGCCAAAATTAGGCACCCCAAATTTTTCGTACAACCCAGCGTCTAGCATCATTTTGGCTCCTTGGCCGATCTCTTCGGCTGGCTGGCCGATCAATAATAGTGTGCCCTTCCATTGATCCTTCGTTTGAACCATGGCCCTTGCCGTTCCCAACCAGGTGGTCATATGGATGTCATGACCGCAAGAATGCATGGTACCTACTTCCTGCCCATTGTATTCAGTGGTTAGCTTGCTGCTGTATGGGAGCCCAGACTTTTCGTACATGGGCAGGGCATCCAGGTCAGTTCTATAGAGAATGGTTGGACCCTTGCCGTTCTTGAAAACCCCAACGATCCCATAGCCTCCAAAATTTTCTGTTACCTCAAAGCCAACTTTCGTCAGTTCGGTGGCAAGCGCTTTTGCGGTCTCCTTTTCTTGCAACGAGATCTCCGGATTTTGATGTCTTGTTTTATAAAAATCAACTAAAAAAGGTATATCATTAATCACAATCTCATGAAGGTCCTTCGGAGGTTCACCTACGCTAAATGCTGACAAGATTAGAATGATAAATAACAGGGTCGGGTGTTTCATCATCTTATAGTGGAATCTGGGTAAACAATATAAAGAAATTATTTATTTAAAGCCTGGTTCTTATACTTTGCCCTTCTGAGTATTATCACCTAAAATCATGACCCAGGTCATTCTTTTCGGCGTCTTTAAAGGTTAAATTATTAAACAAAAAGGTAATAGATATGGAGAAGTACCCCAGCCTCACCCAGATAATAGTCAGCATATCAGTAATGATTGCCCTGCTTTTGCTTAGTGCTATTCAAGCTAAATCGGAGGTCGAAAGTTATAATAGTGTAATTGCTTTAAAGGTAACAGAGTTGACCAATGAGCAATTTGATCAGCTTTCGCAAGCATTTGATCAGAAGCCGGAAGCTCACATAGACTATGTTTGCCAGCAGTCTGGGATCTTGGTTGTGAAACTCACCGAAAGCAATCTGAAGGATAAAGGAGATATTCACACTTATTTGAAATCCATTTTCTCCAGAGCTGCAAAGATCAGGAACATTGAGATTTTACATGTTTATACCGAGGATTCATCCGGCGGGCAATGCTAGTGAACGCAGCCAATTAATTATCTAGAGAGTGCTTGGTTGCGGTTTAATTAGCTCTCTCCATTTTTTGATATTGTGTTGGTGCATGCACACAAATTCATTTTTGTTTTCAGCTGCTGCCAATTTAGATTTTTCCCCTCGATTTTCTAGATTAGCAAACGACCATCAGACGCTACTCTTGAAAAGGCTAATCACGCTCCTGCTTTTCTTCATAACCAGTCCCTCAATTGCACAAGATTATTTCCTGGCAAATAATGGACCATACGACCCTGAAATTATTTCTCCTGAAGCCTTTCTTGGTTACCCGGTTGGCTCGCACCATACTCGTCATGACCGGATTGTTGCTTATTTTAAGGAATTGGCAAGCAGTTCCGATAAAGCCACTATTATCCAATATGGCAAAACACACGAGCACCGCAACCTTGTGATCCTTACCATAACCGATCCGGACAATCACCAGAACCTGAATCAATTAAGGGAGCGACATCTACAAGTCTGCGATCCGGATCAGAATGTGTCAGATTTCTCAGGGTTGCCGGTTTTCATCAATCTTGCTTACAATGTCCATGGCAATGAACCATCCAGTTCAGAAGCCGCACTGCTTACCGCCTATTGGTTGGTTGCCTCACAAAGCGATCAAGTAGTTAACTACCAGAAAAACGCAGTGATCATGATTGACCCAACCATCAATCCAGACGGCAGGGACCGCCACAGCTATTGGGCCAACATGTACAAAGGCAATCCGCTGGTGGCAGATCCGCGGGATGCAGAACATAATGAAGCCTGGCCTAGAGGGCGCACGAACCATTATTGGTTTGATCTGAACAGGGATTGGTTGCTCGGCATAAACCCGGAAAGTCGAGGTAAACTGAATTGGTATCACCAATGGTATCCAAATGTAGTGACCGACTTCCATGAGATGGGCACCAATAGCACTTATTTCTTTGAGCCAATGAAAGCCATAGGTTCTAAAGATCCCATAATGCCCAAAGAGAATTATACCACATTAAACGAGACTTTTGGTCGCTATTTTTCCGAACATTTGGATAAGATAGGATCGTTGTATTTTACAAAAGAAGCTTTTGATGGCACGTATCCCGGTTATGGATCTTCCTATCCGGACCTTCAGGGAGGGTTGGGCTTGTTATTTGAACAGGCCAGTTCACGAGGGCATTTGCAAGAAACCCCTACTGGAAAGCTTAGTTTCGCCTTCACCATTCGAAATCAGTTCACTTCAAGCAGAGCCACCGTGCAAGCGGGGGTGGAAAACCGGGAATTGCTACATAAGTATCAAAAAGATTTTTTCAGCTCGGCTATCAGCCGAGCAGGGCAAAGAAAAGTAAAGGGCTATGTATTTGGAGACTCAAAAGATGAAAACCGTACTCGAGCCTTCATCGATAAACTGTTGCTACATCGAGTGAAGGTGTATCGATTAAAGACTTCGGTAAACAAGGAAGGTAAAAGCTTTCAGCCAAGTACCAGCTATGTGGTTCCTACCCAGCAGCGCCAGTACCGTATGGTCCAAACTATGTTTGAAACCTATAAAGAATACACTGATAGTGTTTTTTATGATGCTTCCGCTTGGTCAGTGGCCCATTTTTATAATATGCCATTTGCATCTTACACTTCCGGTGTGCAATTGGGGGAACAAGTGACACCTGAAAGTAACCAAACCAAGGTTCCTGAGGTAAAACAAAGCGACTATGCTTACTTGATTTCGTGGGATGATTATTTTGCTCCTGCAGTATTGTCACATTTGCAACAAAAAGGTGCTATTGTAAATGCTGGCTTTAAACCTTTTTCTATCGCTATCGATGGAGGCGCTAAGGCTTATGGATACGGAACTTTAATGCTACCGGTAGCCAAACAAAAAATATCTAAAGACTCTCTCCACAGCCTGCTCCTTGAGGC
>JBPCUG010000501.1:0-2702 GCA_051011275.1 Cyclobacteriaceae bacterium
GAATTGAAGGTGTTTAGAAAAGACATGTAGTTGCAACCGATCAGCAGAAGATCTAGCAATTGCCGAGGGAACACAGCTCAACATTGGCGCGATGGCAACATAACTACCGGCGGCTGCACTTTTAGACAGGAAGTTTCTTCGGGATAAGGGTTTCATAGCTAACCAAAAAGAGTATTTACGTTTTAAAGTGATTCAATCATCAACGGCCTGCCCAACCAATTGCCTGAATTTCCAACCGGTGTCATCGGTTTCTGTACCCTGAGTTTGTTTCATTAAGATGCCGATGATTAGCTCTTTTGGGTCAGCGAAGTACTGAGTATTGAAATACCCTCCCCAATCAAAAGTGCCAATGCTTCCCTCTCCTCCCAAGTCTTGTCCTCTTCGATCCACCACTCCGAAAGCGAGTCCATAGTATTTGCCGTTGTTTCCCCAAAGATCGCCTATTTGATTCCCCATGATGGACTGTATGGTGGTTCGACTTAACAAACGAACACCATTAAGCTCTCCCTTATTCAAATACATTTGCAAAAAGGTAGCATAGTCCTTGGCTGTACTGGAAAGACCGGCACCTCCGGAGAAAAATCGTTTAGCGCCTTTTATGGGATAGTCAGTATCGTAAAAAGTGATCGGGTATTTTATCCATTTTTCTTTTTCTTTCTTTTGTACTGAAACCAACCGGTCATGCTTTGCATCTGGTAGATAAAACCAGGTATCATCCATACCAAGGGGATCAAATATCCGGGTCCTGAAAAATTCATCCAATGGTATTCCCGATATGATCTCGATAAAGTAACCTAGAATATCAAGTCCTTCGCTATAGGTAAATTTTTCACCAGGGTTATGATGGAGGGGAAGTTTGGCCAGTTTTTTTACGCTTTCCTCAATACTGATATCTTCTGTGGTAAACAAGTCAGTGATGCCAGCTTTTGCATAGATCTTTTTCATGCGCTGATCACTGTCAATTACACCATAGCCAACGCCTGATGTATGTGTGATCAAATGCCGAATGGTTATTGGGTCTTCTGCAGGCTTGGTAGTATACGTTATGTCATTTTCGTTAAACGTGTCTATCACCTGTGCATTTTCAAATGCAGGAATATATTTTGAAATAGGGTCGTCCAGCCTAAATTTTCCCTCTTCCCAAAGCATCATTACAGCTGTGGATGTGATGGCTTTAGTTTGCGAGGCAATCCTGAAAATATCATCGGTTTTTAAGCTCCTTTTTGACTTATTATCCGCCATACCAAAGGCTTTGTGATAAACTATTTTTCCATTCCTGGCTACCAGAGCCACAGCACCTGGAATATGGCCACCATCAATAGCTCCCTCTAACATGGCATCGATCCGTGACAACCTTTCATCAGACATTCCTTGGCTGCTTGGTGAAGCCGGCGAAAGAGGAGGGGACAATTTTACTGATTTTGTTTGGGCAAATACCGTTAGTGTAATAGCAAGGAAAGAAACGGCGAATAAATGTTTCATTTGATAATGTTTAATGTTAGGCGGGATCCTCTATCTGAATTCTATTTCAAATTTAAAATACGCACAATTATGAGATTTACATACATATTGATCACTTTGATCCTTTTACCTAGTTTAATTATTGCACAACCTCAAGCTAATTTTAATGAATATGAACCGTCAGAAACACATCCTTTCGGCCAACTTAATCCGAATGCACCCTCGGAGGTAGGTGACTTTGCTGCTATGATTGGTCTGTGCGATTGCCAAAGTGTGAGTCGCAATCCCGATGGTAGCTGGCAAGATACTACGGCAATGGAATGGAGGTTTAAATATGTTCTTAATGGTACAGCGGTGCAAGATGAGGTTTGGCGCGAGAGCAACTATGCCAGCAGCATCAGACAATATCACACAGACAGTGCTCAATGGATCGTGAGTTATTACAGCTTTCCTTCTGTCGCATATAATGTAGGCGTTTGGAGAGGTGGCAAAGAAGGAGAAGATATTGTGCTCCATCAACCTCAGAAGGCTCCAAACGGGATGGACGGTTTTTCACGGCTTACTTTTTATGAGATGTCGTCCACAGGCTTTAAGTGGAAAGGAGAGTGGGTGAAGGACGATGGAAGTATTACATACCCGTTTTGGAATATTGATTGCGTAAGGAGGGAGTAGTCCATCCAGACCTGACAGCCTCTTTCCCATTTCGGGTAGGGAGCTGGTTTTCCAGTGCTTATGATCTAAAGATGGTGGCAAATCATGCCTCAGGGCAGTTAGCACATTTCTCTGTGTTAGCTGCACTAGGCTCGGATAAGATTATTTTTTTACATTTCACTTTTCCTCTATCGACCGACCAGCACGATAACCGTAAGAGATATATCGAGGCCCCCCTGACCACGCCCCATAGTAGCGATATCCAATGGGGGAGTGTGGATTAAAATCCGAATAACTTGTACCAGTTTGATAGTACCCGCCACCGCGATATCCAAATCCGCCCACCTCATTGTCGTTACTGGGCCAATCTTCGTTAGTAGCATTTCCAAAATCCAGTATTCCATCTCCGTGACTTCCTTTGAATGCTCTCCCTGTAGCATTGCCAATAGTGATCACTTTCTCCCAAAGGCTCCCGCTTAAATCCATCACCCAGTAGTAAGATGCGCCAAAAACAGGCCTCGTTTCATCTCTCAGTTCTCTTTCATTATAGTTATTAGCTATAGTGACCTCTGAATCTGCATTAACATACC
>JBPCUG010000502.1:0-9930 GCA_051011275.1 Cyclobacteriaceae bacterium
AGCTATAAGTGCACTCTTATAGTCCCCTTGTTTGTATTTGGCTTCTCCCTGTTTTACATACGCCAATACCTGATCCTGAAGGTAACTATCCCCTGTTGGATTAGTCTCACTTTGAGCGAAAGCAGCGATTGAAAAAGCAAGTAAAAGCAGAATAAGTTTGAAGCGCTTCATCCCACCATTTTTTTCAGTAAACAAATTTAATATTATTTATGGTTTTACACACCTGTGGTTAAACAATAATCGGGCCTTTTTAGACCAAACCCCGAAATATTACGGTAAGATATTCTTTGACACTTATAAATAGTGTAAAGCAGCTGTAACATATTCATTTGTAAGTCCGTAATTATTTTCAGAACTTTCAGAAAGTTTTGACCATGAACTTAGCAGAAGCGCAACAAAAATTCATTCAATCCTGGGGCGTTTTAGGTTCTAGTTGGGGGATTAACCGGACCATGGCTTTAGTCCATGCACTACTGCTGATCTCACCAGAAGCTCTCTCAACAGAGGATATTATGTCTGCCCTAAATATTTCGAGAGGAAATGCAAACATGAGCTTAAGAGCACTGATCGATTGGGGCATTATTGGCAAGAGCTTCAAGGCTGGCGAACGAATGGAGTTCTTTCAAGCAGAGAAAAATCTATGGGAGCTATCTAAACAGGTTGCCAAAGAGCGCAGAAAACGAGAATTGGAGCCAGTGTTAAAAATGTTGGGCCAGGTGAAAGATATTCAAGATACCGATAGTGAAGCACTTAGAGAATTTAAAAAAGTAACCAAAAACATTGATCAGTTTGCTCATCGCGCCGACCAAATGCTAAACGTGATTGAAAAGGCAGATGAACATTGGTTCTTCAGTCTATGGCGTCGTAAAAAGAATAACTAGATCATTGGATCAAGTCTGAGCTTACCTAGATCTCAATTTCTTTTTTGGTGACATACATAATTTTACGGGCATTTGCTCTCCGTAATTCCTGCTGTACATCGGTCACCAAACCCATTGCTGCTTCTTCGTCGATATCAAGGGCCACTGTCAATTGATCTCTTTCTGCCTCGATAATACCTTTCTGTTCCTCTCTTATAAATTGCCCTATTTCCGCAGGAGCAATCAAAGCATCGTTGGCCTGGATCCTTATACCGCTACCCCATCGTTCGGTTTCCACCGGCGCCCCGATGTAAATGTGGGTTACTAAAGACTTGCGTTGCAGTTTTTGTAACTGCTCTGCAGCAGGAAGTCGCTGCTCCACCAGTACCTCAGACTGTCGAAGTACTGTAGTCACCATAAAGAAAAACAGTAACATGAAAATGATATCCGGTAGTGAAGCCGTAGGTATACCGGTCTTCTTGACTATTTTATTCCTAAACTTTCCCATATCAATCTCCTTTATAGGCGGTTGGTTCTGCAATAGAAATATTCATTGGTATACCTTCCCGAGCCTGGTCATACATAGCTTTGTCTTCAGGGTTTCGAGTATCCAATTGACGGAACTCCTCCGAAGTGAGTCCCACTTTTTCTCCATAGATCTCATAATAGGCTCCTTTAAGTGCATCCAGTACTTCAATATATAGGTCATAACGGGAGCCGCGATCAGTTTTCAAGGAGATAATGGCTTTCTGTGGGCTATCAGATAAGGTCCTGTCCCTACCAGGATTTAAGATGAATTCCTTTACCTCCTCTTTGATCCCCGCGGTCCCTGACCGCTCCTTTCCCTCCACCAATAGCTGATTTTTGGAATTAATCTGGATCTTGAAAAGATTCCGATCCGGATGATCCTTAGTCGGTGGTGGTTCCTCCGGTAGCGGTGGCAGACCTAATGTAAGGCCTTTGTCTTGCTTCATAGTAGTTGCCACTAAAAAGAAGATCAACAGCAGGAAAGCAATATCGGCCATAGAACCGGCATTGATCTCAGTGGGTGGTCTTCGTCTGGTCATGGTTTTATTATTTAGGCACAGATCTTCTACTTCCCTTGAAAATGGGAAGCAGAAAACTATGCATGGGGTTAATGATTATTAAAGAAATTTAGGAGCTGGAGTAGTTTGCACAGTCCAACCTCGCAATGGCCACTAGTTAAGGGTAAAGATTATTGGCAAGGTCATTTTTACTCTTACCGGTACACCACGTTGCTTGCCAGGGTTCCATTTGGGAGCCGCCTCCACTACTCTTAGCGCCTCTTCATCGCATCCACCCCCGATACCTTTGAGCACCTTTACATCGCTCAAACTGCCATCTCGGTCGATCACAAAGTACATATAAACTTTACCTTCGATCCCTATTCTCCGAGCGACACTGGGATACTTAAGGTTTTTCCCGATGTACTTATAGAAAGCTTGCATACCTCCTACTGGAGCTGGCATGACTTCGGCAACTATATGGATAGTATCCGCTATCTCCTCAGGAATATCTTCTATGATTGGACCAATGTCGACTGTGGGATCCTCCAAGTCAATGACGATAACCTCAGTATCTTCCGGCTCCTCATTGTCCGGTATTTCAATAATTTCTCTCGGAATAACCGGTGGCTTTGGACGCTTTGGTTGATAGGTAATTTCTATCAGTTCGTCGTCTTCATCAACCATCGAGAGGTCATCCAGGTCTACGGAACTTTCTCCATAGCTTCTCCATTCAAAAGCGGTCAGTGCAAAAGCCAGGCTCAGCATAAAGCCGACCGACAAATACAAGGTGCTCTTTTTGCGCAAGTTGGCTTGCGGCGTTTTTTTTGATTCCATTATTGTACAGGTTTAATTCAACAAAAACCTATACCGCGATATAGTTACTCTTATTAAGTAATCTCCTTTAATCCATTTAAGCCATCAGCCAGTCGCGCTAACACTATCTGCTTGGTTAGGCAATTTAAAGATGATTGGCACTACCATTCGTGCAGCCGCTGGTTCGCCATCTACCGTTCCTGGCTTCCATGCTGGTCCGTTCTTCACCAGGTCTAAAGCCACTTTATCACATCCCGATCCCAGTCCTCGCAAAATTTTAAGTCCGTTTAGGCTACCATCAACTTCAACTACAAACTCCACATATACATGTCCTTCTACTCTATTTTCCAGAGCCTCACTCGGATAAACTAAATTTTCTTCCAGGTAATTATGGTAGCTGGTTATTCCCTGGACCGGCTTAGGCTCCAACTTCTCCAGATCAATGATTGGATCCACAGCCTCAATAGTTTGCTCTTGTGTGGTGGTTTCCTTTTCACCTTCTCCTACTTGCTTTTCAATCCTGCCCATAGCATAGTAGATCGTAGCTACAACAAAACCCAAAGCCACCAGCCCTAACAGATAACTCATCATCCGCATGCGGCCCGCTCTCCTATGTTGTTCCAGAAGTTGACCGTAATTTTTATGTTTGGCGATCCGCTTTGAGGAGAATTCCTGTCGACGCCAACGAATGTCATGCTTTGTCATGATCTGGAGCTTTACTGGTTTGGAACAATCCTTTCAATTTATCTATAGCCCGATAGGTGCGCATCTTAGCTGCACTTTCGGTGATCTCCAAAATATAGGCGATCTCTTTGAATCCTTTACTTTCGAAAAACCTCAGTTCCAAAATCATCAACTCAGTGGTCGACAAAGCCGCCAAATGAAATGACAACTCTGCTGTGAGTTCTTCAGTTAAACTGCTTTCTTCCTCTTCCAGCATTTTACCCACTATTGATTCTTCCAAACTAAATACCATTCGTTTGTTGGTTTTACGATAATATTTATTCACCTCATTACTGGCAATACGATAGAGCCAAGCAGCAAAGGGCAATCCTCGATCCTCATAACGTTTTAGATATTGTAAGGCTTTCAAAAAAGTGCCTGAACATAAATCTGCAGCCAAATCCTCATTAGCTGTACGCCGATAAATAAATATGAAAATGGCTTCAAAATAACGGTCATACAGTGGACTAAAGCGCTTAGGATCTTTCTTAGCCTCCTTGATCCATTCCCTTTCGATGGCTAAGGCTGCCTGATCCACGTGATAAGCATTTTTCAAAGGGCTTTGGCTTTAGTATGACCTCATAATGACCAAATAATAGAAAAGTCACAAACAAATAACATTTTGTCTGTAACTAGTTAAACGCCAGAATATTAAAAAAGATTCTAAGGAAGCACTCTGGCCACCACTCGTCTGTTTAGAGCCCGATTAGCCTCTGTATCATTAGAAACTACGGGTTGGCTATCCGCATATCCTTGGGGTGTAACCAGATGTTTTGGAACGCCATGATTGACCAGCCAATTAACAACGACCTCCGCTTGGATCTCGGTAATGTCGGGAACGATGATCTCTTCTGCTTCAAGACTGTCCGTTTCCTCTATCATATCCGGAAATTCAGGGGTAGTATTCTGCAGCGATCCGAAGCCCATAACATCTGTGGTGTCCACCGGTACTTCTTCACGATGTGCACCGATTTCTAATTGGAGGCCTGGATTCCTTTTAAGTAATTTGATCACCCGCTTTAGTTCGATCTCCGAAGCCGAGGTAAGCATTGTATCCTGTTCAAAGCGGATCGCTTGCAAAGGAAACTCAATTCCAGACTGCAGTGGCTCTAATTCCACCTTCAGCTTCTGACGAGAAGAACCGATCATGTCTTCCAACTCAAAAAGCTCTGAGTAGAAAGTATGTTTTTGGTCCATCGCCATGATGGAAAAATCATACAGGCGACCCTCTGTCATATAAAAAGAAAAATCTCCTCTAGAGGCCCCCGTTCGAAAAGCTTGTAGCTGTTCTTTTGTGGCGGCATCATAGATCTGCACATAGGCATCTATAGGTGCACCACTTAATTTATCTACTACTTCTCCTTGAAGCATTACCATCTTTCTTGGTTGTAACTGAGCAGGCACTTTAGCCATAATGATATCGTAACCCCCTTTATAAATGGTTCCGTAATAAACTACATTGCCAGGTGCAGGTATGCTTACAAAGCGATCGTCTTTTTCGGTATTCAAAAAATCCATCGAAACGGCCTCTGACCATCTGTTTACGTTTTTACGAGTTTGAAACAAATCCAGATCTTCCTTACCAGCTTTCTGCGCGGAAAAAATCAAGGTTTCGTTATCCGGCAAAATATGCGGCGACAATACATTGTCTAGGTCCATTGGGATTGCTACTGGAACATCCCAGGTTTTTCCCTTTCGCGCCGCAACCATTAATTCACATCCTTGAGCTTCCTCGGTATCCATCCTATCACAGCGACTGAAATAAAGAAATTTACCGTCCGGTGAAACTGATGGGGTACCATCATTTTTCGCCGAGTTCACAGGTTTACCCAGATTTGTAGGCTGACTCCAACCACGACCTTGCCTTTCCGTATACCAGATATCGTAGTTCCCGATGCCGTAGCTTTTCTTACTGGAGAAATAGAGGGTTTGACCATCATTGCTCAAACTGTATCCACCAATGTGATTGTTCCTTATCGATTTGTTGACCGCAAACACCGGTTCCGGTTTGTTCCACTTACCATTAGATGCCAACGATGAATATTGTATTTCCAGTTGATTTTTTACATTAGCATTGGTGGTAAAAACGATATGTTTTCCATCTCCGCTTAGACTAGGGGCAAACTGGTTCTTCGCTGGTGCATTAATTACTTTGGGCAAAGGCTTGCGGGCTGTTTGTGCCCAGGAATAACTTCCAGCAAATATTCCTGCTATGACTAGGGAAATCCTAAAAAAATGGCTCACTTTCATGCTTCTCAATTGCGTTTATTCAAAGATAAATGGAAAAACCGTGCCAATTGATTGAAAAGAGAACGCATCCTTACGCAGGTTATTTAATATTTAATTAAAAAATTATCTTTGTAGGCCGCTGGAATAAGGGATTAACTTCGTAAAAACCAATGAAATTATTACATACCGCTGATTGGCATTTAGGCAAGCGCTTGATGGATTTTTCGCGCATTGAGGAGCAACGCCAGGTTTTGGATGAGTTAATTGAAATCGCACAAAAGGAACAAGTGGATGTCGTATTGGTAGCTGGTGACCTTTTTGATCAGATCAATCCTAGCAATGAAGCAATTGAGCTGTTCTATCAAGCCCTTCACCGGCTGAGCAACCAGGGGCAAACAGCGGTAATCGTTATTGCAGGAAATCATGACGCACCTGATCGCATTGAAGCCCCCCATCCGCTGGCTAAAGAATGTGGGATCTTTTTGGCCGGCCGACCTGATTCCAAGATCCCATTGGTTAAGTTAGAAAGCGGACTACAAATAAAACGTTCATCACCAGGTTTTATCGAGATCAATTGCCCGGGAGTATCGTTTCCCCTTCGCCTGATCCTTACACCCTATGCCAATGAGGTCACCTTTCGCCGGTATTTGGGGAAAAAGGATCAGGAAGCTGTCTTGCGAAAATTGCTGAAATCCCAGTGGCAAACCTTAGCTGAAAAATACTGTGATGATCTCGGGGTCAACATCCTCATGTCGCACTTATATTTTATGCAGCAGGATGGGCCAAAACCTGAGGAACCGGAAGATGAAAAACCCATCCTTCACATGGGCGGGGCACAAGCAATCTACACCGAAGCAATTCCTGATCAAATACAATATACAGCTTTAGGTCATTTACATCAGTATCAAACTGTATCAAGCAAATCTTCACCTGTGATCTATAGTGGTAGTCCCCTGGCCTATAGTTTTGCTGAAGCTGATCAACAAAAATATGTAATAATAATAGAGGCTGAACCAGGAAAGCGGGTTGAGACTAAAGAGGTACCATTGAGTTCGGGGAAAAGGCTTTATCAGAAAAAGTTTAAGGATACAGAAAGGGCTTTAGCCTGGCTAGCAAACCATCAGGAAGCCTATGTAGAGCTCACTTTGATTAGTGATTCATTCATCGAGGCGGCTACAAAACGCAAGCTTTATCAGGCCCATTCCGGGATCATAGGTATTATTCCGGAACTAACCGGTGATCGGGAGGCGTCCAGCTCCACCAAAAAGATTGACCTTGCCCAAGACCGGAAGACCTTGTTTCAGGACTATTTTGAAAGTCGGAAAGGTCAGAGACCACCTAAGGAACTGATGGATCTGTTGAGTGAAATAATCGACACCGGCCCATGATCCCAGTACAACTTACCATTAAAGGGCTCTACTCCTACAAGGAAGAACAAACTATCGACTTTGAAACGCCAATGTCGGCGGGACTGTTTGGAATCTTTGGTGGTGTTGGCAGTGGTAAGTCATCTCTAATAGAAGCTATCCTTTTTGTGCTTTATGACCGTAGTGACCGCCTCAACAAAGCTGGAGACAATCGTTACTACAACATGCTCAACCTGCAAAGTAATGAGCTAATTATAGATTTCATTTTTTTTGCCGGAGACAACCATAAGAATAAGTACCGTTTCTACTTTAAAGCGGTGCGGAAAAAGAGGCAGTTTGAGAAAGTAGAAGTAAAGGACCGAAGCCATTATAATTGGCGGAATCAGAAGTGGCAACCCTTAGAAAACGTTCATGATGCCACTGACCTATTGGGAATGAATTATGACAATTTCCGGCAGACGGTGATCATCCCTCAAGGTAAGTTCAGAGAGTTTATCGATCAGAAACCGACGGCCCGTACTCAAATGTTGAAAGAACTGTTCCATTTGGAGCAATTTGACTTGTCTGCACCAACTGGAACGCTTCTCAGCCAAACGCGACTGGAGCTAAGTAGAACCGAAGGCCGGTTGGAAGAACTAGGTCCAATTGTTGATGACGCTATGGGCATTCTTGATAAAGAATTACAAGAGTTAAAAAGCTCATTAATTCAAAAGGAACAGCAACATAAAGATCTTCAAATCAATGAGGCGCAATATCTAAAACTGAAAGTCCTATTCGAAAAAATAAAGGATGCTTCGGAGCGATTAACCGTTTTGCAAAACGATCAGGAGTTGTTTCAACAGAGAGAACGACAACTGACTAAGTATGAGCGGGCTTTTGCTATTTTCAAAGAAAAACTGACCCATTTCTTTAGCCTGTTAGAAGAGATGAAACAAGGCAAGGAGCATTTGACTACACTAACCGGTTCCATCAAACAGCAAGAGGAAAAATTGAAGCAGGCACAAAATAGTCTCAATAAAATCAGCAAAGATTGGGAAGGCAGAACAGTTATTCAACAGCAATGTGAGGATTTAAAGTTATTAATTGCTATCAAAGATTCCCAAGAAAGGTTGGATTTGACCAAAAGGAACCGCCTCAAGACCGAAGCTCATTTAACCGAACAAAAGAAAATTTGTGACCAGTACAAAAAGGAAATGGTCGGACTTGAAAAAAAATTACTAGACCAAGATCAGGGAGAATTAACTGAGCTACATCAACTCCATCATTGGTGGGAAAAACAAAATGAAATAAAGGTTTCGCTAAAAAAGATCGAAGGCCAGCTGCTGCGCTATCGCAAACAAATGGACCAACTTGACCAAGGCAAAAATGCGTTGCTAGATAAACTACCTACTAAGCAACGCAAGGGTAGCGACCCAGAGATCAAGAAACATCTCAACTCAATTAAAGGGGAGCTGGACAAAAAAATCAACGGCCTACGTGAGCAAAAAAATGAACTTCAGGTGAAACAGGAGCTGGTTCAATACAGTGAGAATATGAAAGATGGTCAACCCTGCCCATTGTGTGGTGCCACACATCACCCCTCGGTGCTGAAGCATCATTCCGTACACAATGAGATTGAGGCAAAAATCAAGGCTATTGATCAAATTGAAGAAGAGAAACAAGTTTGGCAAGTTTGGTTGCAGGAATACCAGCAAGTGGCTATGGAAGTTGCTTCCTCTTCTCAGATTTATGAACAACAACAGTTGCAGCAAACAGAGTTAACTAAGCAAAAAGAACAACATCAGAAAGCGTTTCAATGGAAGAAATATGCTAACCTGGAATCAACTCAAGTGGAAAGGATGCTGCAGAAAGCAATAGCTGATCAGGAGCAGGTAGAAATCGGCAAACAGCAATTGCGGCAGCTTCGGAAAAAAATAAATACCGCTGAAAGTCAGCTGGCGAATGACCAGGAAAGCTGGCAAACACTTAACCAACAAGTAGTGCAACAGGAAGCTGAAATTAGTGCCAACAGGAGTACGCTAAAAGCGTTGGATTACACAAAATACCAAAATTATCCTGCCAAAGCGCTTCAGGAAAGTTTGAAAAAAGGTGCAAAGCAACTAGAGGAAATTGAGAGAAAGTTTCAAGAGCATGATCAGCTAGTAAAGCAACTGCGATCAGAATTAGACCGAAGTAATGGTCAGTTGCAAGCTGAAGAAACAAGTTGGAAAGCACTGGAAAAAAAGGTCAGCATAGCTGATGAAGAGATTAAGTCGCTGGTGAAGGAGCACGACTTTAAAGATGTACAAGCAGTACAAAAAATACTTGCTCTCAATTTGAATATCACCAAAGAAAGGAAGGATATTGAAAGCTTCAGCCAGGAGCTATTTGCGCTTGAAAATTCACTGATAGGTTTACAACGAGAAGCCGGCAAGAAAAAATACAACGAAGAAAAACACCTCAACCTTCTGCATGAGATCAAACAGCTAGATGAGAAGATCCAACATCAAAAAGATGCCTTTGCTATTAAAAATGAAGAAAAAGGTCGATTAAAATTGAAGCTTAAGCAAGTTAAGGAACTTCGGAAAAGGGAAGAGCAACTTTCAATCAGACGGGATCAACTGCAAGTTCTGGCTCAGTTGTTCAAAGGCCAAGGGTTTGTTAACTATGTCTCCACTATTTATCTGCAAAACCTTTGCCAATTGGCCAACCAGCGTTTCTTCAAGCTCACACAAAAGAATTTAAGCCTGGAACTCAATGAAAACAACGAGTTTATTATACGGGACTACCTCAATGAGGGAAAGACCCGGTTGTTGAAAACACTTTCAGGCGGCCAAACCTTTCAAGCGGCTTTGTGTCTGGCACTGGCGCTAGCGGAAAATGTAAAGTCGCTTAATCAATCGGAGCAAAGTTTCTTCTTCCTGGATGAAG
>JBPCUG010000503.1:0-3823 GCA_051011275.1 Cyclobacteriaceae bacterium
ACACAGTGTATTTTAAAATTACCACTGTGATGATTAGAATAATAATTGTGATCCATGCCCCGGGAGCAGATACCAAACAACCAGGCTCAGGATCGAACATCATTAGCGACTGTAACCAGTTTTCAGGAGCACTTACAGTTCTTTCTTTGGCAATCCACTTAGCTACCCCTCTTGCAATCTGCATCATACCTAAGGTGACAATAAAGGGCACAATATTAAACCTTGAGGTAATCAGCCCAATTAAATAACCACATAATGCACAGGCAACAATGCCAGCAATCGCAGCAAGCATTGTAATACCAAAAGTACCGGCAGTACCTTGCAGCACCGAGGCAATTACCACCGTTCCCAGGGCTATTTGGGAACCAACACTTAGGTCTATGCCCCGAGCAATGATCACAATAGTCATCCCTAATGCAGCAATGCCAATAATCACTGTTTGGGTAAGGATGGTTTTAGTGTTGTAAAATGAGTGGAACTCCGGAGGGCTTATGACAAGAAACAAAAGGTATACGAAAGATAACCCTAGTAATGGTCCAAATCGAAATAATAGCTTCTTGTAGTTCATGCCGTTTGTTTGGTAGGGCCTGATGTAGCGAACAGCATGATCTCATTTTCAGTCCACTCAGCTATTGACCGAACCGGGGAAATGTAACCTCGATGAAATACAGCTAATGAGTCACATATTCCTAAAAGCTCGGGAAGATATGAACTAACCATGACAATGGTTTTCCCATTGTCGGCCAGTTCATGTATCAATTTGTATATCTCAGCCTTACTGCCCACATCAATCCCGCGCGTAGGTTCATCAAGAAAAAATATGTCACTGTTATGATGAAGTAGTCTGGCAAGACATAACTTTTGTTGGTTTCCCCCTGACAAGGAATTCACTGGTTGCTCTATTTCGCTGTACTTGACCCCCAAATGGTCCAAATAGTTCTTCGCCTCCGCTTGTTCTTGCCGTAAGCGAATCAGGCCGAACCGATCCGTGTATCGCCTTAAGGCCGATAAGGTCAGATTAGTAAGCAACGATAAATTGACAGCCAAACCTTCCTCCTTTCTATTCTCGCTTAACAGATCCAAACCTTCTGATAATGCTTTTGTAGGGCTGAAATAGCTAGCTTTCAATTCCTTTTTCTGGTTGATACGGACCCTTCCATTTACTAGTTTTTCTAGGCCAAAAAGCCCTTTCAGTGTTTCGGAACGCCCTGATCCAACTAATCCGGACAGGCCTAGGATCTCTCCTTTGTGTAAACTAAAGCTGACATCATTTGGCGAAGTAACACCCTTTAAATTCGCAACATTCAACACTTCTTTGCCAATTTCGCTGGATCGCTTTGGATAGAGCTGTTCAACTGAGCGACCTACCATATACTCAATCAGTTTATCAATAGTTGTTTCCACCATTTTTCCCGTAGCTACAGATTTGCCATCTCGCAAAACGGTATATCGGTCGCAGATCAAATCCACCTCCTCAAGGAAATGGCTAATATAGACAACAGAAATTCCACGATCCTTTAGCCGAGCAACTACCTCAAACAGCGCTTTAGTATCCGCCGCTGTCAGCGAACTGGTTGGCTCATCCATGATCACGATTTTAGCTTCACTTATCAGTGCTCGAGCAATCTCGATCAATTGCTGTTTGCCTAAGCTCAAATCCATCACCAGAGTTTCAGGGCCAATATCATCATGTCCTAGCCAGGCCAGCGCCTCTCTTACTTTCTCTCTCTGGTTCATCAGGAATCCCCACCTCGTTAATTCGATACCCAGCAACATATTCTCTTCCACAGTAAGGTGCGGAGCCAAATTTAACTCCTGATAGATCATGGCGATACCTGCATCACGGCCGTCCTGCGGAGAGGAAGGCTGGTAGTCCTTCCCAAACAAAGTCATACTACCGCGATCCGATTTATGAGCACCACTTAGCACCTTCATTAAGGTACTTTTACCAGCGCCGTTCTCACCGATCAATGCGTGTACTTCGCCTCTTTCGAGCTGCAGATCCACACCATCCAAAGCCTTTATGGCTCCAAATGATTTACACACATTGAGTAATTTCAGTGCCGTTAGGTCTGGGGAGTACTCGGCTTCCATTTATTATTTACCTTATTGATGTATTAATATGATTATTAGGTACTTAAAGTAACGAATCCACCATCAATCGGATAGTTTGTACCAGTAATGAACGCCGCTTCATCAGCACAAAGAAAGAGCGCGAGATATGCAATCTCCTCTGGTTTTCCCATGCGACCTATTGGTTGCGTCTTTGCGAGTTTTTCAAACATCTCCTTCTCCTTGCCAGGGTAGGTTTTGGATAAGTAACTATCTACGAAAGGAGTGTGCACTCGGGCGGGAGCGATACAGTTACAACGGATGCCATACTGCATATAATCGCGGGCCACTGAATAGGTCATGGTAAGGACCGCCCCTTTGGTCATGGAGTAGGCAAACCTATCAGGTACCGCTACCATTGCTACCACTGATGCCATATTTAAAATCGCACCTCCCGATTTTTTCATCAAAGGCACAGCATGCTTCATACAATTATATACTCCTTTCACATTTACATGATAAAGCCGATCCAGATCGGACTCGGTTGTATTCTCCAAGTTTCCGATATGGGCTATCCCTGCATTATTAATTAAAATATCAATCTGTTCCGATTGCGGCTCAATTTGCTGAAAGACTGGCCTTACCGGATCAGATTTAGAAACATCGCATTGAATAGCACTGGCCTCACCTCCATTACTGATGATTTCAGTAGCAGTTTCATCAGCTTGTAGTTGATCTTGATCAAGAATAATTACACTAGCTCCTTGCTGGCCAAATAACCTGCAGATACTTTGCCCTATACCGCTGCCTCCTCCGGTTACTACAGCTGTTTTGCCTTTCAAATCAAACATTTATAAAATTATTGGCGTTAATCATTAAGCGCAAAATAGCACCTTTGATCAATAAAGTGAATCGTGAGGATTGATCAAAAAATACATTGGATAATTATCAGGTCATCTTGAAAAGATAATTAGGCTTTTATTATATTACATGGCCCTAAAAAGAACTATTACAATGCTAATCTCAACCAAAACATGGCTTCTTGTGGTGCTCATGCTGTGCTGGATTGTAACTTCGGCGCTAGCTACAGACCCCGGCCTCTCCACCAAATCAGCTGAACCACCAATTTTTACTATCTACCTAATTGGTGACGCCGGTGAAGCAAGTGAAAACGGTGATTTCGCCACTTTGAACTTTTTACAAAAACATTTGCAAGAGGCCAACAATCAAAGCGCAGTCTTATTTCTAGGAGATAATATTTACCCACGTGGTTTGCCAGATGAGGGCCACCATGGATACGCCGAGGCAGAAAACGTATTAAAAGCATACCAAAGGATTCTTGAAGGTTACTCAGGTCGCAAGGTTTTCATTGCCGGCAATCACGATTGGAAAAAAGGAGCCAAACATGGTTGGGAATATGCTATCAATCAGGAAAGTTGGATTATCGAAAATCTTGATAGCTTGATTATGCTACCTGAAGGAGGCTGTCCTGGACCAGTCGAGTTAAATCTCAATGAAGAAGTTACCTTAATTATACTCAACACCCAGTGGATACTACACCCTTGGGATAAACCAAGGGCGGATGAAGGTTGTGGTTTGGAACATAGCTATGAAGTTTTCGGACAATTGGATGATATCATTCTGAGAAATAGAGAGAAGAAAATCGTTGTTGCTGGCCACCATCCAATGTATAGCTATGGCATCCATGGTGGTGTCACTCGTTTCAAAGATCATATTTTCCCTTTGACCGCAGCTAATCCTTCACTCTACA
>JBPCUG010000504.1:0-11097 GCA_051011275.1 Cyclobacteriaceae bacterium
AGATACAAACGTACATCATTACACGCGGTAGCCACTTATGTCGAGATTTACCAGAATAATATGTAATAACTACCAAGAGTAGAAAAAATATGATCTCGGTTGCATAAAACCAGGATTGATTCCAGAAAGGCTTGGCAATTGAAAACTTAAAATTGGTGGTCTCACTGTCCCAAACCATTTTATTGTCAGAAGGTCTCACTAGAAACTCATAGTCCCCTGGATCCAAATTGGTATAGGTAGCGGAGTTGTCCACTAAAGGAGGTGACCATTCCTTATCGTAACCATCCAATTTGTATTGGTAATAAATACCTTCTTGTTTCTTAAGACTAATGGCAATAAAGTCAAAGGTGATGTGATTCTCATTATGCGGCAGTTGCAAAATTTCATCTTCGTCCGCCTTAGTGGCTGTACTAGACAAAAGGTTCTCATTTCTTAGGAAAAGCCGGATATCGGTAAAGTAGGTTTTCAGGTCAATAGACTTAAAATTTTCTCCTGGCTTTGCAATTCTCGTAATACCATTGCTATTGCCCCACCAGAAATGATCGTATTGATCTTTAAACGCTGCATGCAGTTGCATATCAGTATGAACAAGTCCTTCGTTTTTTCCAAAGGTTGTAATTATTCCTGTTCTATCGTCAATACGGCTAAGGCCATTAGAGTGGCCCACCCATATATTTCCTACATTATCCACAAGTATTGACTTACAATAGTCAGAGCGCATACCCATTGGGGTTCCAAAATTCCTAAAGCCATCTTCATCATAAACAAATACGCCATCTCCTTCCGTTGCGATCCATATTCGATGACTATTGTCCTCAAGAATGGCGTTAATTTCTCGACTGATAAAATCCCCATCTTTAGTCAGAAAGTGTAACTTTCCTTCCGCATCCCTCATAGCCAACCCGGAGCGACGAGTACCAAACCACACTCGATCCTTGCTATCACAGTTAATGCTGTAGATCTCATTATGAATAAATCCGTTTTCGGTAGAAACATGGTCTATCAAGGCTCCAGTAGTATCAACTTTGAATGCACCGTAGCCGGATACCGATATCCATAAATTTCCCCATCGATCACCTGTAACCAATCTGATCTTGGAATGGTCTATTGACGGATTCATAGGGTACTTCCTTAAAACATCTAGTTCTTCATTGGCTCGATACATACCTTGATCGGCTGTACCTATCCAAAACTGGCTATTTTTGTCCTGGAATATTCCGGTGATATCAACTCCCTTCAACAGAAATGAAGCCTCGCCAAAAACCTTATTTTCCTGATCATACATAACCTTGATCAAGCCTTGATTAGTGCCGAAGATATAAGCACCATCCCTGTTCTGCTCGGTAGCTCGGACTTGAGATATGTTAAAATTCTTTTTGAGATCGAGGTAAAGGATATTGCGATCAATGATCTGCACCAATCCAGCATTTTGGGTCCCCATCCATATACTTTGCTCTTTATCCGCCACAATTACGGAAATAAAATTGCTAACAAATCCTGTTTGCTCCTGGTGGTAAACATACACCATTGGTTCATGCGATTCCCGATTGAATTTAATTC
Organism: Cyclobacteriaceae bacterium; assembly: GCA_051011275.1. Lineage (GTDB taxonomy): Bacteria > Bacteroidota > Bacteroidia > Cytophagales > Cyclobacteriaceae > JBPCUG01. The sequence continues at coordinate 1,561 of JBPCUG010000504.1, forward strand.
GGACTATCCCACCCAATCGAGTGCCTACCCAAAGTTGGTTTTCATGATCTTCATAGATACTGGTAACCATCTCCCTACTAAAAAATGCGTTTTGGAAAACGCTTATGGCTTTGAAATACTTAAAGTCGGAAGCATAACCCATCTCAAAAATACCCTCTTCTTCAGTACCAATCCACAACCCCTCCTCGGAGAGTTGAGGATAAATGGTTCGAACCGCAATACCTTCTAACTCCTTTACTGTTCCCTGGTAGGTAACATTCCCTTGAGGAGAAACTTTATAAAATAAGATCCCTTGGTTGGTCCCAATGAAGAGGCCCCCTTTCCCGACGTAAAAGCAATTTACAACACTGCTTTCAATTTCAGGAAGCTCCATCATTACAAGACTATCATCATCTATTTTTGCTAAGCCATTATTTATCAGCCATAAGTGACCATAATCATCTTCCTGAATATCTTTGACTTGGCCTCTTGCTTCTCCGATACCACTTACCTGGTTAAAGTGTTGACCATCAAACTTGGAAATAGCTCCCGAATAATGGCCAAAGTAGAGCAATCCGGTATCGGTCAAATGACCCGCAGTAACAAAACTTTCTGCTAGTCCATCACCCCTCCCAAACTGTAAAAGGCTTTTCCCGTTGTATCGCATTAATCCATCTGCAGTGCCAACCCACAGGTATCCGAGTTTATCCTGAGTAACAGAGCTAATGCTCAGGTTAGGCAAACCCTGTTTTTCGTTAATGACTTTATATTGAAAATCAGATCGTATCTGTTGACCAAAGCAATCAGATACCAAAAGAGGTGCTATGCAAAATAGCAGGTAAAATATGTACCGGAATTTCACTTGCATTACAGAGTCATTCCTTGCTATAAGTCATCTTTACGCTATACTTAAACTTTGGGGGTCCACCTATAGGAATGGCGAAAAAAGGTATAGCTTGATTGTACTGATTGGTGATGTAAACCACCATGTCATTCTTACTCCTTGATCTTTTGACTATTTGCAAATCCATGGAGGTATTCCTCTCCGCATCCTGAATAATATGTTCGCTGGTCTCCCAGGACACATTACCTGACCTCTTCGCTTTTTCCCGGTTTTTACTTACTGAGTACAAAACAATATCACCGTCGTTGTCGAAATCAAAATTGCTTTGTTTGATAGCTACCACTTGTTGGTCAATAAATGGATATAAATGAGTCACCACCCTAGGGTTTGGAGACAAGCGAAAGGAATATTCATAAGTGAATGCATTTGCACCTTCTATTGGTATATTCTTATCCGGTGTGGTACTGAGAAAATAACGGTATAGATTTCCATCATTGCCTGAGATACCGTGAGTGATAATTTTGAATATTAGCCCATCAAGCTCTAAAGATTCCTCGCCCTGCGCAGGATTAAATGGACCAAAAGTGTACCACTTTCCATCATATTTTTGCTCCTGCCCGAAGGTTTTAGTCGCTAAAAGTATGCCGCTATAGGCCGACTGGTCCTGGTTGAATGATTTAGCTCCGGGGGAGGAAAAGGCTTTTGCCCCACCATAGACCGAAAATTTAGTTTCTCCTTTAAAAGTACCGTTTCTCTGATCGACAGTGCCACCAACATCCGGATCAAAAACTCTTATAAAAAAAGGAGCTTTACTGTCAGTTGGTAAGCTGACAAAGAACACCTGCATATGATCGTCATCTCCCCACGACCCTGGTGCATCTTTCCCAAAAGTCACCAGATAATCAATCTTTTCTGCTTCGCTAGGTACTGCCTGGCAAAAGGCATTTGCAGCGCCGAGATGAATAAATACAAATACCAGAAAAACATAAATGATATATTTTACCATGACGATCAAGGTTTTTCTGAAATTATTAATTTAAAATCTGTCCTTCTGTTCAAAGAGGGATCCTCTCTCTCGCAGCCAACGAAACCACAAGAATTGATCAGGTCCTTTTCGTTCATGGGATCTGCAATAGCGACTCTCTCAGCTTTCAACCCTCCATTTATCAAATATTCTCTAACTAAGCCAGACCGCCTCTTAGATAATTTGACATTGGATCTCCAATAGCCACCGGTATGAGTATAGGTCCCCACCAGCACCTTACAATTTTGATTCTTTTTCAAAAGAGCTATATTTTTATCTAAAATTCCTTTGGAGGCCTCATCTAATTTCGCTTCGTCGAATAAGTGAAACATCGGAGATAGACTTTTCGGCTGGGTTTGCAGCAACTGTTTTAATGCGCTATCAAAGGCCATCTGCGACTCTTCGGCACCCATATCTTCTGTGGAGAATGTCACCTTTTCGCTTAAACTGTTACCATGCCAAGCCTGGAGCTCGTATTGCGATTCTGTAGCGGCCTCATAGTAGTAACCTTGCTTTTGAAGCTCGATTGTTTTAGACTGAGCCGGCTGAGTTTTGTTTGCTACACTTAAAAAGTAAGATGCCTTCAAAAAGCGGCTTTCGGTTCCAGCATCTGGGTGGTAAAATTTTTGAAATGACTCCAAAGCAATATTAGTTCCGTAAATAGTTACTTCCTTTTGAGCACATATTGCATAGGGTTGTCCATCAAAAGTCAGACCAAGGGCCAGCTCTACTTGAGCTTTTCCTGGTTTCAAAAACTGATAGGCTTTCACTTGTTCCGGAGTGAGCGCTTTACCATCAATAGACCATTGACCTTGTGCTACAGAGTAATCCCCAGAAAGATGATAGTCTAAACTCAGTGGGAGTCCGATCTCCAGGCTATCAGGTATAGGTAACTTCAGGTCTGCCGGCGGATTAATGGAGATACTGGCAGTGTATTCATTTTCGTAGAGTATTCCAGTTTGCCTGTCCTTTAAATTCATTTGTGCCGTGTGCTCACCAAACTTTTCAAAGCAATGCTTTACTATTGGGCCCGTTGCCATTGTACCATCGTCCAGATGCCATTGGATCTCAAACTTCTTATCAATTGCAGTCATTGATTCAGAGATGTCAATAGTAACGCACTTAGTAGAAGAGATTACATTGGTACAATCACCTTCCTGTGCATTGGAGCGAAGATAAGTACCTATTAAACAAAGGCACCAAACGAGCTTTAGAACTATTAAGTATTTCCGAGTGATCAAGTTTCTAAATATTTAAGAACTGAAATTGAATAAAAATTCGTAACAATTATTATTGAAATAACCTATCAATCATACCTGGGTATGGAGCCTTCTAAATCCGTTGCTCCAAATCTAAGTGTACCACTTATACCAAAACAAATACAGCTTGTCTCCACCGCTTATTGTCTCTATTCCGTTCAAAAGAACCGGCCTCCGTATACAGCTGGTTAATAGGCATACGAACAATGTGATTTGTTAATGGCCTGGGCTTCGTATTTAATATGAACGAATCTACTGACAACTAGAAAACTCAGCGACAATATATCGGGAATGGAGGCCAACAAACGAAATCTTATTTAATCAATCACTAATAAGCTTTTTTCGCTGGCTGAGTAGGTTTGTAACATGCAAAGATTGAGGATTTTTAGCAAAAATGAAAGCGGCAGGCACTACCCAACCTAAATCAGGAGTAAGTTTCCGGCGGAATTCACCAATTTTATCCCAATACATTCATTTTCAGATCCCTTAGAAAGGGATTCGCCTGTTGTATCGGCTTTAAAATGTTAATATTTCTTAGGTTTTTGCCTTAAATCTTTTGACAATTTGTGCTCTGGGTTTCACTTTATTAAGCCGGACTAAAAAGTTTATCTATTTCGATACGATAAGGCTCCTAGTAATATATTACCTCACAACGAGGATGGGTCTTTTTAAAATCATCTACATTCCTTCGAGAAAGTCTGGTATTGTAGCACTTCAAGGACTTAAGATTGTAAAGCAACTTTAAATCTTTCAATCCTTTGACTTCAGTATTAAAGCAATCAAGTTCCTTTAGGTTGGAAAGTAGTCTAAGGGGTTTAAGATCTTTCACTTGGGTGCCACTAAAGCGCAACTCCTTTAGTTGCATCAAATTCTCTACTGTGCTGAGATCTTCGACCGGGGTATTAGAACAATCCAAGAAAGTCAGGCCGTTTAGCGCGGCGATCGGGCTTAGATCTGATATAGGATTCCCGGAGCAATTCAACCTTTTCAAGTTCCTTTTTCTGGATAACGGTGCGAGGCTTGTCACTTGCGTTCCTGTAAATTCAAGTTCTTCTAGATTAGAGAAATGTGACAGCGCCCTTAGGTCGGTGATCTTACTATTATTGGTAATTACCACTTTCTCAAGATTAACCATCATATGCAACTGCTCAGCACTTGGTACTTTTTTCAACATCATTTGCTGCCTTAGGACAGATTGCCAATTGTCATCGAGTCCCAACCACCATTGTCCAAGTTGATCAGTCCGATATACAATCAAACAACTGCGATTAACCTGGCTAAACCTCTTGATTTCGGCTAAGGACACCGGGGTACGATCAATGCTGATTTTTTTTAGGGATTCCAAATCTCGAAGTGGCCCAAGGTCCGATATCTTGGTTTCTCGTACCTCCAAAATTTCAAGACCTAGAAGTCCCTCTAGGCCTGCAAGGCTGGTGACACCAGTTTGATTGGCTTTGAGTCGCCTCAAATTGCGAAGTACACTCAAAGGCTGTAAGCTAAGTATATGAGGGTCTCCAGACAGATCCATTGATTTCAAACTGGCTATTGCGGCAAATTGCTCTTTAGTAGGTCCCTCTTGATCTATCTTTACGTGTTTCTTAAATACTGATCGCCAATCTGTAGAGAGTCCTCCCCACCAACTCTTAAGATCCTCCGATCCAAAAATTACCAGCACCTTTGGGCGAGCAAGCATAAATGCTTTGGCCTCATTGTTTGTGATCAGGGTGTTGTCACAATAGATGCGCTCAAGCAATTTCAACTTTTTCAAAGGTTGTAAGCTGCCAACTTGTGTATTATCGCAATAAAGAGTCTTTAGCATTCCGGTAGATTGCAATGGAGCCAAATCTTTAATCTGTGTATTTTCAATATTGAGGCGCTCCAAACGAGTTAATCCCGAGAGTGGCGCTAAATTTGTAATGGTAGTGTTGGAACTATTTACGGACACGAGCTTCCGCAAATCTTTAAGCGGGGCCAGGGATTTAATTTGCGTTTGTGCAACAAACAATGTTTTTAAATCCTTTGACTTAGCCAAATGGTTTAGATTATCCAGCGACGTATTGCTTGCATTTACCATTTGGAGGTTTGGATAATTCTCTATAATAGTAAAATCCGCAATCCTTGAATTGCTGACATTCAATATCCGCAAGTCAATCGCATAGCGCAGTGGTTTAAGATCACTCACCGAAGTATAGCTGCAATTGAATGATTCCAACTTAGTCAAGTTGCGTAGAGGTGCCAGGTCGCTGATCTTGGTCTGAGAGATATCCAATTCTTTAAGCTGAGTTAATTCCACCAAAGGCAATAGATCCGCAATATATTTGTTACCGGAAAGATCTAACTTCCGAAGGTTTTTCATTTTCCGTAGCGCTTCCTCATTAGCTGCACCAACTAGCCCCGAAGTTTGCCGGAAAAAGGACTTCCACTCATTGGATAAACCTCTCCACCATCCATTCAGCGCTTCGCTTTCGCTCATTTTGGTGGTGTATATACTAGCTATTTTTAGATCATTCTGAACTTGATCCAAATTGACTTCTATATATCTGGTCTTATTTGAATTGACCGGCTTTCCTTCACTGCTTACACCAGTGAGATTCCTACTCAATGCCACCTTGAAGGTCACCTGATTATTCTCGTTAAGAAAGTGGGTGATTTCATCGACATTAAACTCAAATTTTACCTGCTTAAAAAAGAAATCTATATCTTTCAAATAAGCTTGAACATCTTTATTGGTGACCACTTCACGGTCCTCCACTAAGTCATCTTCGATTTGAACTTTTTCATCCTTAAAGGCTTTACGAAAACTCTGGTTTATGATTATGTCCTTTTCTCTGGTTGGCGTTCGTGCGCTTCCCACTGCATTAAAGGAGTATTCAACAAAGGCAATCAGTTCCCTTACCTTTTCTTTGTGAATCTCTATTTCCTGATCAGAAATTCCCGCATCGGCTAATTGCTGTGCCTGGGCCAATCCTAAGGGGAAGACCAGCAATGCAATCAGTATCATATAGCAGCAAATATTTTTACTGATCTTCATAGTATATGAACTTTAGCAAACCTTCCTTTTCCTTCTCTGTCACCCTTGCAAGATCAGATATTAGCCAACCGGTATTGAAACCCGGCCTATTGAACTGGCTAAGCTGAAAATACCAACTATCTAATTGGAAAAAATGAAACTTCACTTGGTTAATAGTTTTAAATTTGATTTCACCTTTTTTCATTTCATAAAGAAATAGCGTCAAGTGATCCGGATTGAAATCTCTCTCAGCATAGTGCTCCACTTTATGCTGATCTTTAAAAGCCTTTCTCAAATTCATAAAGGATAGCTCATGACTCAATGGATGCAAAAAACTTTGATTAGTGCTGTCTTTAGTAAAAATTAGATGGAAAGGGTCAAAATATGCTTTGGTAAGGACCCACTTTGATCCGACTTTTTCCTCTTGAAGTTTTAGAAATAGGATAGCCTTCTCCACTTTCCCTTTATACAAAAAAGTAGCGTTTACCTCAGCAAACCATTCGCCCCCATGAACATCTAGAAAAGCAGGCTGCGTATCCACCATCTCCTCCATGAACGAGGATTTAAGTGATGATTTTATTTTCTGATTCCTCTCATCATATAATACCTGTAAATATTTCTTGCGCAAACCAGAATCTCGGTATAGAGAATCAGATTCGAAGTAACGATCACCACTAAGGTTTTCTTCGCCATTAAATCGACGGAAAAATTGATTCACCTGTTTGGTCGCGGCATAAAATGCACTTTCATCACCCAAGTATTCTTCGATGCCGTTTTGTGCCTCAGCCACTAAAGTGGTGAAGAATAATATGCCAAGAAGTATCTTTATTTTCATGCGTTGGTTTCCGTAACTCTGATATCCCCTAACAACACTTCCCAGAAACCGACCAGCTTGCCCCCTATTTGTGTCTCCTTCCTCTCCACGAACACTGTGATATCTTTCTTAGTCGTGTCCATATATTTTAAACCATCGTCACTCGACCCTTCGAAACGTTGATAAATGGTAATCACCCCAACATAACGTCCATCCGGTTGCAATTCCAAATCGCTTATATATTGTATATTATACCACTTGATCTTGACCCGATCATAATTCAAAGCCATTAACCTTTGGAAATACTCTCTGACCAGATAGTAGGTGATGGATTCGCGATTTAAAGAGGAGGTGCCAATTTCACTGCCTTCTGCAAAAAGTTCGTCAGCTCTTTCAATAACCCTATTAGCCTCAGAGAAGGGAGTATCTTTATCGCCGATGATAGATATATAGCGGCTTAGGTCCTTTACCTTTTCTAAAGCAAGTGAATCGATAGCCCTTTTCCTATCCGGGCTAATGCGATCCTGCGATTGCACCGCAGTGGCAAAGCTCAAACCAAAAGCTAGTAAAATAATATGTTGAAATTTCGGCATGTTTATCTTGATTTTCTTTTATGCTTTACTTTTTTATTAGTTCCATTTCCTTGATCTTTCCCTCTGTATCAAAAACCAAGTTATCAATGGCATTAGCATTGGTTTTCTGATCTTTCAAATACTCCAAATATTTTCTAATGGTGGTCGGTTTATCGTAGTCCTTAAGGCTGCCGGTACGGCTAATTATGATAAGTACTAGCGCATCGGGAGAGTTGAATAAATTCAATGCCTCATTAATTTCACCATCAGCTGATGCCGTACTTGATGCTTGAGCAATAGCATTAAAATATTGATCTAGTCTTGTGGACACGGAGGCTGCTTCATTTTCAGAGGTTATTGACACCTTTTCATTTTCCCGTTCAGCCCTTAATTTTTCCTCAACTCTAGTGATCATGGCTTGTATCTCAGGATCATCCAGATTCATTGCCTTTATCCTGGCCAAGGCTCTTTCCTTTTCAACTAAGCTCCGGTCATCTTCATCACTTAGCAAAATTAAAAGTTCCTCTTTCGCATTTACTATATTGGCCGCTTGAGTTGCTTGGGCCTGCTGCGCAGCAATCTTCTTCTTGCTCTTACAAGCTGATCCGCCAAAAGTTACCGCGGCCATGAGGATGAGGAAATAAAAAAACTTTAAAACCTTTCCAGGGTCATTCATAGTTGCTTTGTTAATGATATCACGGTAAAAATATTAAAAACCGTACCAAATTTTTAAATAATTCGTATAATCCATCACAGGCGTACGATTCCAGTGGTTTTTATCTTTAATTCGGGGAATTACTCCCCAATTTGTTACCTGCGCACAATCTTTGCAATGAAATATCGCATTAAAGTCCTGCCAATAGTAATGGCCCTTGTAGTATCCCATATTTGGGGAGTTGGCTCTTACTTACAGGCACAGGCTGATTCAACCGCTATATCCGGCTCAAGGTTAAAAAAAGCCCAGAAGTACTATGATGATGGGAATCTTTGGTTTCGGAAAGGAAGGTATCGCAATGCGTTGGATGCATATAACCAGGCATTGTATTTTAAATCAGGTTTCATAGAGGCGTATTACGCTCGGGCTCATACGAAAGAAAGACTAGACGATCCATCTGGCGCCTTAGTGGATTATGAGATTATACTTCAATTGGATACCACCTTTAGTGAAGCATTATTTGATCGAGCAAGGTTAAGATACGAGATAAAAGACTACCAAAGGGCCTTAGGGGACTTTAAGCGATTACTTAATATGCCCCAACATGGCACCAATGCCATTTACTATAAAGGCGTTCAACTTACAAAAGATCCTAATGATATTAGTTACAGTCAGTTTGCCACCCTTAAAACCATCAAGGCTGATATTCACCATCACATTGGGCTATGTTTTACTGGTCTTGAGCAGTTTGACCAGGCAATAGCAGCCTTTAACCAAGCTATTCAAATGAATAGCCAGGATCCTAACTATCATATTAATCGGGGCTGGGCCTATGCTCGCATGGACCGATCATCAGCTGCTATCGCCGACTACAAATACGCGCTGATACTAGATCCCGGCAATGAATTGGCCCAATATAATCTGGCTCAAGAAGGGGAACAAGCCGGAGACCTGTCAATGCAGGAATACGATCACATAATTGAAAACAATCCAGATTTTGCTTCACCATTTGTCAATCGCGCTAGATTGAAAATGTTGGAAGCAGATTATAAAGGAGCACTGCAAGATTATAATCAGGCTATTACCATAGAAGACAATGATGCGGCTATCTTTATCAATAGAGGTCTGGCGAAGGAGAAACTAAAGAATTATACTGGTGCTTTAGAAGATTATAGTCAAGCCATTGAAATTGAGCCTAATTTAGATGCAGGATATCGCAATCGGGCCAATGTTAAATCTGCCCTGGAGCGATGGAATGATGCCCTTGATGACTACGATGAGGCTATCCGGCTCAACAGTCAAAACCGTCGTTCCTATTTTAACCGAGGGCTGGTGCATCATGAGCTTGGCAACCATAGGCAAGCTTGTCAAGACTTTGAA
>JBPCUG010000505.1:0-2598 GCA_051011275.1 Cyclobacteriaceae bacterium
GAAAAAGGAGGTAGGTACATCAAGGTTATGCTGGAGGATCACCTCTTCGGAAAGGCCCGAGTAGTAGGCCATCTTTGCCGCCACCTCTTTTCTTTTGTCATCTTCCAAGAACCCACCTTTCACCAAAGCCGGTGTCAATTGATTTATGGCATAAGTTTCAACCTCTGGCAGTAGCTCGTCGAGATCTTTTTGCTGCAACGCTTCGGGCAAGGCTTTTTGGTACCAGGCAGCCGCGGCAAAGTAGGGTAGACGATTGGCAACACCTACAGGTCCGTCCCGTTCGATACCCAAGGCGGTGGGAGAGACCAGGATCACACCATTTAAATACATCCAATGTGCATTTTGTAGCTCAAGAGCCAGTCCGCTTACTCTAGTGGTTCCATAACTTTCTCCGATCAAATACTTTGGTGATCGCCACCGGTTTTTGCGGGTGACGAAGGTATTGATCCAATCGGCCAGGTACTTGATATCGGCATTGACACCAAAGAATGTAGATCGGGCAGTATCCAAATTTGTAGTGCGTGAATAGGCCACATTTACCGGATTCACAAATACGATATCGGCTACATCCAAGATGGAATGCGGATTTTCTTTTATGCCATAAGGTTGAACAGGGAAGCCTTCATCATCTATCTGCAGGAGCCGCGGTCCGGTATAGGCTATGTGCATCCAGACTGAAGCTGAACCGGGGCCTCCGTTGAATGAGATCATAAGCGGTCGAGTGGTTTGATCTCTAATGTCGGTGCGCTCATAGTAGGTATAAAATAGAGAAGCAATTGGCTTGCCTTTTTTATTCCAAACCGGTTGGGTGCCGGCTGTGGCTCGATATGGAATACGCTGCCCTTTGACGGTAACTTCATGGTTGGTTATGACCATGGTATCTACCGGCAGGGTGCGATGGTGCTGCGCGTGTAAAGGGACCAAACAAAAAAAGAAAATAACAAACGAGGAGATCAGCGACTTCATTTATACAACTTTTGATTGACCTAAAATAGAAAATATTTGGAAGCTTCCTATTAAGTAAGAAACGCAAACCACGCAAGAGTCGGACAAGGTACCACCGAGTAGAAGTTAGCCGGTCTTTGATGGTTGCATCATGTATTTGTAAATGAGACCAGAAATATTGGCCATCATTTTGATGCTCCCTTCCGGATTTTTCCAATCTTTGGAAAGAATTACCAGTACGTATTTACGACCATCCGGTAAGTATACCACACCTGAATCATGATTAACGCCGGTAATTGCCCCGGTCTTATGTGCGACCTCGGCTTGGGGTGGTAATCCGGCAGGAATGATTTCATTGGATACTTGATCTTTAAGAATAGTGATCATCTGATCACAGACCTCTTCTGAGACCACCTCTTTTCTTGCAATCTTCTCATAGATGGTCATCAGATCAAAAGCTGTGGTGGTGTTGCTCAATCCAGCTTCGTAGGCTTTTATATCTTCAACACCACGGAGGACCATGATATCGGTTGCTCCCAATTCTCTCATCGTACTGGTTATATTGCTGGCACCTACCATCTCTACCAGCATATTCGTAGCAATGTTGCTACTGGTTGTGATCATGTGATAGACCAATTCCTTGATGGGACAGTACTGTCCGATCCTGGAGTAGAGATCTTTGTTTTGATCAGCTGATGGGCTAAGGCTGTAGCTACTGGTATCGACAATACTGGAGAATTCATTTTTTATGCCGACCGAATCATCTAATGCGAATTTATTTTGAAAACCCTGCTTAAAGACTTCAATCATTACCGGCGTCTTCATAGTGCTAGCAGCATGAAAGGTTTCTTTTTTGTTGATGAATATACTTTCTGAAGAATCGTCCAGATTCTTAAAGGCTAATCCGTAAAATCCTTCGTAATGGTGTATGGAATCTAAGATCTGAAGCTCCAGATCGCTTAACGTCATTTCTTGGGATCTGGGAGTACAGGAAACGAAAATGATAAGCAGGGAATAGATTGTTCCTTTCATAGCCGACTACAGGTAATGGTTCACCAGGGGACCCGCGAAATTGATATTGTCGATTGAGTAAATTTATTTTATATATTTATAATATTAAAGCAAAACACCAATGAATAAAATACTCAGGACCCTATTACTAGTAGGGCTTTTTGCCTTTTATAGTTGCAATTCATCTCAAAATGAGGCCACTGGGTCTGGAGAAACAGATCAATTGAAAATCGCAGTTATTCCCAAAGGTACTACCCACTTTTTTTGGAACCATATACATGCCGGAGCAGCCAAAGCGGCCAAAGAGTTGGATGTAGAGATAATTTGGCAAGGCCCGCTAAAAGAAGACGATCGGCAAATGCAGATTCAGGTGGTACAGAATTTTGTTAGTCGCTCAGTGGATGCCATAGTATTGGCTCCGCTGGATGAGCAAAGCCTGGTGCCTCCGGTGAAGGCGGCCATGAAAAGAGAAATACCGGTAATAATCATTGATTCTGGTCTAAGTTCGGATCACTATTTGAGTTTCGTAGCTACAGATAATTATCTGGGAGGAAAATTATGTGCCCAGCAGATGATCGAAATATTACAGGGACAGGGAAAGGTGATCATGTTGAGATACCAGGAAGGTTCGGCCAGCACCAC
>JBPCUG010000506.1:0-7487 GCA_051011275.1 Cyclobacteriaceae bacterium
GCTCCAAATCTGAAATCAGACCTAGTTAGCCTGCATGCAGAAGGAAGTAAAAATTTTATTTTGAACCTAGGTGATGTGCAATATATAGACTCTTCCGGTTTGAGCGCTTTGCTGGTTGGCAATCGCATTACCACTGACGATGGCGGGATCCTGGTGATTACTACAGTAAGCGATCATGTGCTTAAGTTGATCAAGATATCCCAGCTAGACTCAATCTTAAGGATCTTACCTACGGTTGAGGAAGCGGTTGACGCAGTTTTCATACATGAAATAGAAGGTGATCTGAAAAGCGATCAGAATGGCAACTAAAACCAACTAAAGTTGCCATTTGACTTAACTATACTCGGTTCAAACTCAGCAGCTCCTGCCCACAACCGCCATCAATCAGCTCAACTTTTACAAGTTGAAAATTACTACTTTCTTATTGACTGTGGTGAAGGCACTCAAATGCAGATCAGCCGTTATCGTGTAAAGCTTAACCGGATCAATAATATTTTTATAAGCCACCTTCACGGTGACCACTATCTGGGTTTGGTAGGGCTGATCTCGACCATGCATCTTCGACAAAGAGAGGCCGACCTGAATATTTACGGACCGGCTGGGCTGGCTGAAATCGTGACCCTACAGCTGAAGCACGCTCAGACAATCTTAAACTATAAAATCAATTTTCATCCGCTTGATGACCAACGATCGCTTACGATTTTAGAGAACGAACTACTCACCGTTGGTACGATACCCCTTAACCATCGTATCCCTTGTACAGGGTTTTTATTTCGTGAGAAGCCAAAAAGAAAGAAGATCGACAAGGCAAAGATTGACGAAAATTTCTCGGTCCAGACGATTATAAAACTAAAGAATGGAGAAGATATTCTGAACGAAAAAGGAAAGGTAAAGTATAAAAATTCAGACTACACTTTACCAGCTAAAAAATCGCGTTCTTACGCCTATTGTTCGGACACCAAATATGACCCGAGCTTGGTAGAAATGATTAGCAAGGTAGATCTACTATATCACGAATCTACATTTTTGAGCGACAAAGAGCAAAGGGCAGCAGAGACCTATCACAGTACCGCCGAGCAGGCAGCACTCATCGCGAAGCAAGCCAAAGTAAAACAACTGATCCTTGGTCACTATTCCATAAGGTATAAAGACCTGCAGCCATTGTTGGACGAAGCAAAGGCCGTATTTGCCTCTACAAGATTAGCGATAGAAGGTGAACGTATATCAGTGCCAGATTAAAAGGAGCCCTTTACTATGGCAGAGATTATTTCAGAAAAGACAGCTCAACGAAGAAAGAATCATTTATTTATCATTCTGGCCGCCATTTTTATTGCCAATGCCATCGTTGCTGAGATCATCGGAGTAAAGATCTTTTCGGCAGAGAAAACTTTGGGATGGGCACCGGCACAGATCAAATTGTTGGAAGGATTTGTGCTTGATTTCAACCTTACTGCTGGTGTGATCCTATGGCCGGTGGTATTCATTACTACCGATGTTATCAACGAATACTTTGGTAAACGAGGGGTAAAGAAGATCACTTTCATTGCGGTAGCTTTAATTGCCTATGTATTTGTTGTGCTTCTCATTGTTACCAACCTGGCACCTGCCGATTTTTGGCTGGATGTTAACAGCACTGACCCTGATGGCAATCCTTTTGATATGAATTATGCTTTTTCCAAAACCATGATCCAGGGCATGGGTATTATAGTTGCTTCTTTGATCGCGTTTTTGGTAGGCCAGTTTCTTGATGTGTTTATATTCCAAAAACTGCGGAAGCTAACCGGTGCAAAAGTCTTGTGGCTAAGAGCCACTGGATCTACTTTAGTATCTCAATTGATTGATAGTTTTGTAGTATTGTTTATTGCCTTCTATTTGTTAGGAGACTGGTCGGTTGCTCAGGTCACCAGTGTAGGTATCATAAACTACATATACAAATTCCTGGCAGCGGTATTACTCACGCCTTTGATCTATCTGGCACATTATGTCATTGATAGGTATTTAGGGAAAAATATGGCTAATGAAATGATGGATAAGGCCAGTCAAGATACGGCGTTCATATAAAAAGTATCTTAATTCTATCTGCCTCTTAGAACATCACATATTACCGCAGCTGCGGCTGCCGCATTTAACGATTCGGCCGCACCATATTTTGGAATAGTAATCCGTGTATTTATCTTCGGTTCTAAAGCCAGAGCTATTCCTTGGGACTCGTTTCCGATCACGATGATACCCCCTCTCTCAAATTCTACATCATGAACATCGATGCCATCCATGCAGGCCCCATAAACATGCTCATTTTTATCCAAGTACTCAACCAAATTGCCATAGTAGGTGTTGATCCTGGTAAAGGAGCCCATGGTTGCTTGGATAACTTTTGGATTGTAAAGTTCTGCGCAATCAGTCGAACAGACCACTTTGTCGATTCCGTACCAATCTGCAATCCTGATTATAGTACCTAGATTTCCTGGATCTCTTATCCGATCCAAAGCAAGTGCATATTCCTGGGTCTGAAGTTCGAGGGGTTGGTTGGGTTTACAAACGACAACCGCCAAAGCCTCCTGATTGCTTTTCAGAGTCCCCAATCCCTGTAAATCAGCAGCCTTTACTTCAGTTAGGTCACCGTTATAACCATTCATATGAATATGATGCTGCTCCAGAAAACTCGGTGACACTAATAATTGTTGTATTTGATAGTCCGATGCCAGTAATTCGAGCACGCTTTTTGTACCTTCAACCAAAAAGCATTGCTCTTTCTTTCGGTATTTTTTTAATTGCAGCGATTTGATGAACTTTAGCTTTCTCTTAGAAACCATCTGCGGTATAAATATTACCAGAAAATCTGCTATCGGCCTTTTACTATTGGGTCTCCTATTGGGTTCTACTACCGGATGTATCAGCACTCGGAAGCTTAAAGATGGAGAATACCTTTTGAATAAGCAAAGCCTAACCGGGGCAAAGAAACTGGATCCGGAGCGTCTTTCGGAGCTGTACCAACAAAAGCCTAACCGCAGGATACTCAAGGTTATTCCATTATCATTGTACGTGTCCCTTTACAACTTTGGCAATTCAGTTTATGATACGGTAAAGATCCAACAAAAAAAGGTCGCTATTAGCGAAAAGTTTGACCGTAAGATTGCCAAATATGGTGATAACCAGACAAAGGTTGCTAAACTGAACAAAAGAAAAGAAAAAAAAGTGGCCCGTAAAGACCAATCTTTGAAAGAAGGAAATATGCCTATGCGATGGGGTGAGCCTTTAGCAGTGTATGATTCTCTGTTAATGAGACGTACCCAGCAATCATTTAAAGAATTCACTCAAAGCAAGGGCTATTTTTTATCGGAAGTTACTCCGGAGGTAAAGAAAACTGGCAAGCGTGTCAGTGTAAAATATGTGATCACTGAAGGTCCCGAATATGTGCTCGACAGTTTAATATTGCTTACTGGGGACACCGCCATTACCAACCTGATCATTAGCAATATGGGTCAAAGCCCATTAGTGAGTGGAGAACGGTATGACCAGGAAAAGTTAGAGGCGGAAAGAATTCATATTGATAATTTACTAAGGAATAATGGGTACTATGACTTCAGCCGTCAATATGTGAGAATGGATGTTGATACCAGTTTGCTAGGCGATCACAAAGTTGCATTGCGCACTGTGATAAACAATCCTAAGAGAGGCTATCACAAAGTTTTCAAACTCGACTCTGTAACATTTACAACTGATGCAGATGTGGCTACCAACCTTGCCCGACGCAGCAGTTCACATTACAACCGGATTACCTATAGATATTTCAATCCCGATTATTCACGGAAAATATTAGATCGGCGTGTATTTATCTATCCAGGTGATCTTTACAGCAAGGAGAACACCTTTGCCACACAACGACAATTGGCCAACTTGGATATGTTTAAATTCATAAACATTAACTACGATACCACAGGTGGAAAGTTCATTGCAAATATTTTTACTAGCCCACTAGAGCGATTTCAAATTACGCAGGAGGTGGGAGTAAATGTTAGAACTAACCAAAAGCAACCAGGGCCATTTTACAATTTCAATTTAAAGAAAAGAAACGCTTTTGGTGGTTTGGAGATACTGGAGTTAAGCGGTAGGATCGGCGTTGATGGAGTTACCTCTTATTCCAGCAATGATAATCCTGGTGATGTCATACAAAACAGCTTTGAGTATGGAGGAAATGTGGCACTTATTGTACCACAGTTTATCCTGCCTTTCAGTGATAAGTTCAAATCGTCTATCGGCGATCGCAACCCACGCACCCGTTTTTCGGTAGGTTACGATTTTATTGACAGAAGGGATTTTACCCGAGACAACTTGAATCTAAGCTGGACATATAGCTGGCAGAAAGAGCAAAAAGTCTTTTACAGTCTCTCTTTAGCCGATCTCAATCTAATAGATACCAGGAATGAATCTGAAGCATTTTCGGAACTTTTAGAAGCAAGCAGGGACACCGGCACTAACTTTTTCAGGGCATTTGAACGCTCTTTTGTAAGTAGTATGATCTTTACCTCAACTTTTGATTTCAATCAGTATGGTAGCTATCTAAACAAATCTTCTTATTTGAGACTGTTAGCAGAAAGCGGAGGTACTACGTTAAATCTCACGGGTACCAACTACTTAAATGATCTAGAAAGCTACAAATACTTAAAGTTTAGTGCGGACTTCAGAAGACATATTCCCTTGAATACTTCTACCACTAGTGTTTTAGCTTATCGTTTAAATTTTGGCATCGGAGTACCATATAGTGATAATAAAATCCTTCCTTATGAAAAGAACTTCTTTGCCGGAGGCAGCAATAGTAATCGGGCTTGGGGTGTCCGTCGTCTCGGTCCCGGATCTTTTGTTCCAGATAGAGACAAGGACGGCATATTAGACTATTCTGATGAGCAATCCGGCGAAATGATCCTGGAGGCCAGCCTGGAATTTAGAAAGAAGCTAATTGGCTTCCTGGATGGCGCTTTATTTTTTGATGCTGGCAATATATGGACTCTAACCGATGACCTAAATGAGGAAGGTGAACCGCGAAGGCCTGGAGCTAAATTTGAAGGGGATCGATTTTACAAGGAGATCGCCATTGGAACTGGAGTTGGCTTCCGATTTGATTTTACCTTCTTAGTGATGCGACTGGATTTAGGGGTAAAGGTGTATGAGCCGGGCCGACCGGAAGGTCAGCGATGGGTACTGGATGATTTCACCTTCGGAGATATCCCAGGCACCACAGATAATCCGGTTGCCATTAATATTGGAATCGGATATCCGTTCTAAAAGCGGATGAGCTATTAATTATGTAAGGTTATTCAAAATCTATAAGTATCAGATGTAGTCAACCTATGGATAAGGAGGAAATTGCAAGCTGGTTCGAAGGTCTACAGAATAGGATCTGTCAGGGTTTGGAAGCTGCTGATGGAAAAGGCACATTCGTAGAAGATCAGTGGCAACGGGAAGAAGGTGGTGGTGGTAAAAGTCGGGTTCTTACCAACGGGAACATAATAGAAAAAGGTGGAGTCAATTTTTCCAAAGTCTATGGTCCTACCCCCGATAAAATTTTAAAGGCCCTAGCAATTGATCGGGCCGATTTCTTTGCTACCGGGGTATCCATTGTTCTTCATCCGCTCAGCCCAATGGTGCCTATCATTCACATGAATGTGCGCTATTTCGAAATGACCAGCGGAGAAAAATGGTTTGGCGGGGGCATTGATCTTACCCCCCATTATGTAGATGACCTGGATGCCCATTATTTTCATCAACAATTGAAATCAGTTTGCGATCGACATGCAGGCAATTACTACAATGATTTCAAAAAGTGGGCAGACGATTATTTTTACCTTAAGCACCGTCAAGAGACCCGCGGTGTGGGTGGGATCTTTTTTGATAGGCTCTCACAATCCAAGAAGTTTACCTTGGAAGATAGATTTAATTTTGTTAAAGATGTGGGGCTAGTGTTCTTACCAACTTACAGCCATCTAATGGAAAAGAATAAAGATCTTGCTTTTGGTACTCAGGAAAAAGCATGGCAAAATATAAGACGAGGGCGTTACGTAGAATTCAATTTAGTGTGGGATAAAGGAACAAAATTTGGGTTAGATACCGGCGGTCGCACAGAATCAATATTGATGAGCCTACCTCCATTGGCACATTGGAAGTACAACCATCAGCCAAATCTGGAATCGAAGGAAGCGACTACCTTGTCAAAACTAAAAAAAGGAATCGATTGGATCGATGGAACAGTGGTTTGACTCTATATTGCAATTAGACGAGGAACTGTTTTCATTTCTAAATAGCCTCAATGCCCCGATACTGGATACGCTAATGTTGTGGGCCACCAACAAGTACTTTTGGACGCCACTTTATTTACTATTGATATTTTTTATTTCAAAAGAATACAAATGGTCTGGGATCTATCTCATAGTGACCATCATACTAGTTGTAGTACTCGCCAACGAGGTAACATCTTCTTTCATGAAACCCTATTTCCAAAGACTTCGCCCCTGTTATGATTCCGATCTACAGGAAACAATACATCTTATAAAACGATGTGGAGGAAGGTTTGGATTCGCCTCTTCTCACGCATCAAATCACTTCGGGCTGGCGACTATAGTTTGGTTACTATTCGGTACGCGGTATCGAATAACGGCTCTTCTATTCCCTTGGGCTGCTTTAATAGCATACAGCCGGGTTTATATAGGTGTCCACTATCCTCTTGATATATTGGTCGGCGCATTGGTGGGTGGAATTGTAGGTTGGATAGTTTTCAAGCTTTTCAAACTTGTCAATGGCAAATACCACTGGATCCCGGCACTCAGGACGACTACAAAAAGTTCAGCTTATCCATAAAATTTGCTTTGTAGGAGGCTCCAATGGGAATGCTTTTGTCACTAATTTTAATAGTCAGATCTTCTAAGGAAAGGATCTTATCGGTATTAACTATATATGACCGATGCACCCGTATGAAGTTGGCGTCAGGCAGTTTCTTTTCTATGCCCTTCATAGTAGAGTGAACAATATGTTTTTTGTCTGGGGTGTTGATGATCACGTAATCAGCTAGTGCTTCAACAAACAAAATATCACCCAACCCAATCTTTACTATCTTGGAGTCGGACTTTACATAAATATCCTTCTGAGTTTGGTTGAACCGACGCGCTTTTTCAATATTGGTTTTAGCCTTATTGGCGGCTTTTAAAAACCTACCATACTCGATCGGTTTCAATAAATAATCGGTAACATCATATTCAATGGCTTCCAAAGCATGTTCCTTTTCAGAGGTCACCAAAATAATCTCATAATCCCCTTCCAGCACTCGCAATAATTCCATCCCGCTCATCTCCGGCATTTTTACATCCAAAAACACCACATCAATGTCCTCTTCGCGCAGTTTGTTGGAAGCTTCAATGGCATTACTGCATTCAAATTTAAGATCCAAGAAATTAGTATTCTCAGCGAAATGCTTCACGACCTTAATTGATATAGGG
>JBPCUG010000507.1:0-3814 GCA_051011275.1 Cyclobacteriaceae bacterium
AAGGTAAACGGACCTGAAGACTACGAAGAAGCTATAAAAAGCATTTTCAAATATGACACCGCAGCATTGTTTGAAAGCTATATTCAAGGAAGGGAACTGGAGTGTGCGGTTATTGGCAATCAACCCCCGATTGCTTCTGTAGCCGGAGAGATCATTATTAGCGATGCCTATGACTTTTATACCTATGAAGCGAAGTATGAGGACGAAAACGCTGTCGAAATAAAAATTCCCGCCCAAATTGATGATGCTGCCCTAATGGAGATCAAAAAATGGTCGGTTGCCGCCTATGAGGCATTAAATTGTGAAGATTTTGCCCGGGTCGATCTCTTCCTTGATCCGCAGGGTCAGATCTTTATCAATGAGATCAACACTATTCCAGGGTTCACTGATTCAAGTATGTTCCCATCACTGTGGGAGGCCTCTGGCATTTCATACACAGATTTGATCACACGATTGATAGAAATGGCTTTAGAGCGCCATAAAATATCGGCGCAATTGAGCAGAAACTACCGGGAAGCTTAAAATCCCCGATCTTGGGGTTGATACTCTTTCTTGATAATAAACTCGGTACCAGCCCCGTTGATAAAGTAATTTGGAGATTTTTTCCTAATTTCGTCCATCTATTGCACCGCTTAATTTTTAAAAAAATTGAATAAGAGCTTTCTTAAAAGAATTGGGATCCATGCAGGACTGATGATCTTGCTGATCGTCATCTTAGTATCGTTTTTCTTTTTCCAATTTCTGCCCTCTTATACCAATCACAAGGAAACAATCACGGTTCCTGATTTGGTAGGCCTGTCATTTGATAAAGTTGACGAATTTGTCACTAATAATGATCTGAGGTACGAAGTAGAAGTCGATTCAGGCTATTCCAGTGAATTTCCGGCCCTTACGATCCTCAAGCAATACCCAAAACCTGGATCAAAAGTAAAATCCAATCGCAAGATCTTTTTGAACCTTAATAAAACCAAACCCCGGCAGGTTGAAATGCCTGATTTAGTGGAAAAATCGGTAAAAAGCGCTCAAATGATTCTGGAAAGCAAAGGTTTACGCATGGGTGAGATTAGATACAAACCTGATTTTGCCCAAAATTCCGTTTTGGAACAGCACATGGATGGGAATGAAGTGGCCGCAGGAATTAAGGTGTATCAGGGATCAAAGATAGACCTTGTAGTGGGTGACGGGCTAGGCAACCGAAGTCAGACCGTACCGGGTCTAGTAGGTATGGACTATGAAGATGCCGAAGTGGCCGTAATTGGTTCATCCTTGCGAATCGGTAGTATTATCAGTGCCAAAACAGACAGCGCTGAAACAGGTACAGTGGTTAAACAGATACCTGCATCTGGTAGCTCCATCAGAGTAGGCGGAGAGATCGACCTTTGGGTAGAAGGTTATAAGGATAGGGAACAAACAGTTGATACTGATGACGGAAATGGTGGTGTATAGGATCAATATCAATGATTAGAAAATTAAGCCTGTTCATTTTAGTTTGTCTCTGGGGCCTGGGATCGAAAGCCCAAATTGTAGAATTTCCTATCGGTGGAGGTGCGCAGGCGAAAACGTCTACTCATGCAACCCGTTTTCTAAGTATTCAGGCTCTGGACACACTTTCACTGCCTTTTTGGGATGATTTTTCAGCCACCCTAGGCACACCTGATAGCAGTCAGTGGGTTAGCAGCGAAAATGTAAATATTAATCAGGGTCGAGGATTAAATCCCCCTTCGATCAATGTTGCTACCTTTGATGGCACTGATAGATCCGGGATTCCTTACGGCTCTGGCGAAGATCAAGGGTCGGCGGATACGCTTACATCTCAGCCTATAAACTTAAGCGGTCTGACAAGTGGTCAGCAGAATAGTCTGTTCCTTAGTTTCTTCTGGCAAAAGCGTGGCAATGGCGAAATTCCCGATAGCGAAGATTCCCTTAGGCTGCAGTTTAAAAATAATCTAGGACAATGGATCACCCAGTGGGTAGAAATCGGAGGTGATAGCCTGAACATCGATCAATTTCAACTTGAACTGATACAGGTACCTCCAGGCGCATTCCAACACAGCGGATTTCAGTTTCGTTTTCAATCTTTTGGTAAGCTAACCGGCGGTTATGACAATTGGCACCTGGATTATATTTTCCTGAATGCAGAAAGAAGTGCTGCGGATATTTATTTTCAGAACGAGCGTACCATCACCCTGCCACCTACTTCCATTTTCGACAGCTTGACTGCTCTTCCCATTGACCATTTTTTTGCTGACCCAAATGCTTACATCGGGGAGGCTGCTATACAGGTGTTTAGTCTAGAGGCGCCTCAGCAAACCAACAACGTGCGTATGAGCGCTCTGATCAAAGTGGATGGTGCGATCGTGGATCTAATGAACGATACCACAGAGATCACTCCTGAGGGTTCGCCAGTATTCAGAGGGCAAGACCGATTCAGTCCCATAGCCAACCCCGTTGATGTTGCCAGTTTAGCCCCGTTTAGCAGTTTGGATTCATTAGTAATTACCACAGAGTTCTCCATAAAAACCGATGATACCACGTTGTTCCGATTGGACGACCCTTTGGTCATGGCCTATGACTTAAGGGTGAATGATACAGTGCGATCACAATTGCTTTTGCAAGATTTTTATGCCTACGATGATGGCAGCGCTGAACTAGGAGCCGGGGTAAATCAAACCAATGGGCAGTTGGTCAACCGTTTTATCATTGGTGAGGAAGATGTGCTTAAGGAGGTAGATATCTATTTTCCTTTTATCGAGGAAGAACAGAGTGGCAAACCCGCACGACTAGTAGTATGGGGCAATCTTGACCCAGGGGCGCAGCCGCTGCTTAACCAAGCCATTAGTATAGGAATACCCGATTCATTAGACCAGTTCTCCACTTACGAGCTATCCAGGCAAATAAGAGTAACAGATACTATATATGTAGGTGTACGGCAAACTGAAATTACTCCAATAGTAGTGGGGCTGGATAAAAGCAATAACACCGGGGACAACATATTTTTTAATACCAGTGGTATTTGGGAGCAAAACCAAAGAGTGACCGGAAGCTTGATGATCCGGCCTCGGTTTGGGGGAGAGATAATTGTGGGATTACCTGATGCGCCTCCTATTCCTTCAAAAGAGACGGAATACATTTTGTATCCAAATCCGGCAAGCAAGATATTTCGCTTGCAGGGAGATCTTAGCAAAGTGACTGAGGTTAAGGCTTACGATCTCCAAGGACGTCATGTAGGGATCCAACTTTCTCAAGAAGGAACCTTAGAGCTACAAGGAAATGCACACGGCTTGTACATTATTCAGATACATACCGAACAAAAAACTATAACTCAAAAAATTCTGATCAATCAATTTTAAAAAATATTTCATATGGCAGAAGATATTACTCCGCAGCAACTTAAAGACAGGATCACCCAGGGAGAAACTTTGAATCTACTTGATGTACGCGAACCTTGGGAATATGAAGAGAAACGAATTTGTGACTTAAATATCCCCTTAGGCACGTTACCTACTAGCCTAGATCAAATACAAGACTGGAAGGAACAGGAACTGATCGTTTATTGCCGTAGCGGGCAACGCAGCGGGCAAGCTAAAAAATTTTTGGAACAGCAAGGTTATACCCAAGTACGCAATCTTCTGGAAGGGATTGAGGGGTATAATGCTCTAGTCTAGGGACTCTCTATCACTACCGCACCCAAGGGAGCAGGGCTGAAACACAATATAAAAATGATCAAAGCCACCCAGCCTAGGATCTTGCGTTGCAAATCCAGCGGTTGATCATCGATGGGAACCGGGTGGTCTACCCCTAGTATTCGGCCTAC
>JBPCUG010000508.1:0-6238 GCA_051011275.1 Cyclobacteriaceae bacterium
GCTTAGTGCTAGGGGCTCGTTTTGTGAATAACAAAGCCCAAATGGAACTATTAGTAAGAACAACAACAGGGATGATCTCATAATTAGAGCTAGAAGATACGAAGACTAGCACATTTACCCTATGATAGATATAAATATTGGTCAGCTGCGAACTTCGGATAGGGCTTTACCGTTTGCGTTCTTATAGTTTATATCAATAAAGAAAAGTTGGTTTCTCAGCCAGAGCAAATCTCAAAGCCACACCTGTTCCCCATTTTGCTGGTCAATTTTATTGGCACCATGGGATACAGTATTGTCTTACCATTCCTGGTAATCCTGGTTATCAAGTTTGGAGGCAATGAATTGATTTATGGTTTTCTTGGAGCAACCTATTCATTTTTTCAGCTCATTGGTGCACCCATTCTCGGGACCTGGTCTGATAGATTTGGACGGCGCAAGATCCTGTTGGTTAGTCAGGTGGGCACTTTTGTAGCATGGCTTATTTTTTTGGTGGCGCTGTTAGTACCTGAAACTAAAATATTAAACTTCAGTGCATTTCTATTGACACTGCCGCTGGGGTTGCTATTTATTGCCCGAGCTCTTGATGGCCTGACAGGGGGAAATGTTTCTGTTGCTAATGCCTATATGGCTGATATCAGCAATGATAGTAATCGCAAACAGAACTTTGGAAGTATGGCTGCCTCGGCCAACTTGGGCTTTATTATTGGCCCAGCATTAGCCGGATTATTAGGAGCTACCTACTTTGAGGAGGTGTTACCGATATTGGCAGCCATGGCCATCTCAATAATGGCAATCTTTGTGATTGCATTTCGATTAGAGGAATCTAAACCATGTTTGCTTGACGCTCCGCAGGACACAAACCGTACGAGAAAAATCTTTGGACAAGAGCACAAGGAGTGTCATGATCTGGCCGGAGCAACTAACTATGGATTGAGCGATCTAATAAAGGTCAAGTATGTGCCTTTAATGTTGTTGTTATATTTTAGCATTTTTCTGGCCTTTAATTTCTTTTATGTGGCATTTCCAATCCATGCCATACAAGGAATGCAATGGAGCGTGTTAAAACTAGGTATTTTCTTCTCTATTCTGAGTGGAGTCATGGTATTGGTTCAGGGCCCTATACTTACCAGACTACACAACAGGGTCACTGAAACTACTTTATGCCTTTGGGGCAGTGTATTTTTGATCATATCTTTTTGCTTGTTCACCCTGTCCCAGCAGAGCTATATGTTTGCTGGTGCGCTGTTTTTTTCGATCGGCAACGGGGTCATGTGGCCATCTTTTCTTTCCATTTTAAGCCGTGTAGGTGGTAGTAAGTTTCAAGGGGCGTTACAAGGCTATGCCAGCAGCACTGGTAGTCTTGCTAGCATTATAGGGCTTATCCTAGGCGGGGTTATTTATAGTAACATCGGCGTGACTATCTTTTATATATCTGCCGGCTTGATGCTAATGATATTCATTGTCTCATTCCAGTTAATTCCCATAGAAAAGGAGGAAACACTAGCATGACAGATCCAGTCATCACATTTTTTTTAACATCTTGAAACCTTCCAACCTGCAGTTACGTTGTAGAAGTAATATTTGACTACTTAGTATAAATTACATTATCATGGCCGGCAGAAACAGAACCTTTAATGAAACTGACGTGTTGGAAAAGGCTGCTGATCTTTTTTGGAAACAGGGGTATGAAGCAACCAGTACAGAGGAATTACTAGAGGTAATGGGCCTAAACAAAGGAAGTCTTTACAATACTTTTCACAGCAAGAAGGAAGTATTTATTAGATCGATGAAGGGTTTTGTAGATTCTTACATCAAAAATTTTGATCGCGAGATGGCTGCTAGTAATGAACCACTTAAATTGATAGGTAACAGTTTTCTAAAAGTGGCAACCACTAAGGATCTACAGGCCCATGCGGACGGATGTTTTATGGGTAATGCCATTGCTGAGTTTGCTAATATTGATCCCGAGTTGGAGAAAATAGCAGTAACAGCTACCATTAAACTGGAAAAGCTTTATTTGAAATATTTAAAAATCGCAAAAAAGTCAGGGCAATTGCAATCAAGAGAAAAACCCGAGGTCCTGGCTAGGTATCTTGTCAATTTATGGAATGGCATTAATATAACCCGAAGGATGTATCCTAACGAAAAGGAGTTGATGCCATTTATAAAAACAAGCTTAGAGGTAATACGATAAAAAATTTAATCTATTTTTGACCAATTAGTACAGATATCATGAAACTAGTCAACAGGCTTTTCAAAAGAAACCTAACCACTACAGTTTGTGCCAACTGCTGGGGCCGCCAAGAATACGGAAATGTGTACAAACCAGCTACATTTCATGCTCAAATAGAGGTGAACAATGGCAACAAGAAGCACAGCTTTATTAAAGCATTTGTACATCAGTATGTAACACCATGTCGCTCAAGTGGAAAAAATTTTTAACCATATTTGACCAATTAGTATAATTTATAATTAAAACAGTTTAAACTCATGAAAAATTTAGAAGTATTAACACGAAAACAAGTAGCACCTCAAACACAAGAGGTTTATGACAACCTTAACAAAGCAGTAGGAATGGTCCCTAATTTGTACGCTACAGCCGCCCACTCCCATAATGGCTTGACTGCATTGTTGGGGTTAGGTGAAACACTTAAAAAGGGGAACTTTAACGGTAAGGAAATTGAAGCAGTTGCTTTAGCCGTAAGTCAGACAAACCAATGCGGTTATTGTTTATCGGCCCATACCGCGGTAGGCAAAATGCAAGGTTTCAGTGACGAAGAAACCTTGGACATCAGGTCAGGAGCTATCAAGGACACAAAACTGAAGGTCCTAACCGACCTGGCCAAAGAGATAACAGCTACTAGGGGCTTTCCAACGGTAGGCAGCATTGATCGATTCTTTGAACAAGGGTATAGTAAGGGAGCATTAGTCGACCTAATTGGTTTGGTTTCCTTAAATACTTTCACCAACTATCTGAATCATATTGCTGGCACTGAGATCGATTTTCCTTTGGCGCCTGAGATAAATAGGGAAAAGGCAGCATAAATAGTAAGCTGCCTCATTCTAGTGGTTGGTGCATTGATTTGGCAATCGGATCAACCGCTAGAATGATCTTCATTTT
The DNA here is from genome assembly GCA_051011275.1 of Cyclobacteriaceae bacterium. Classification (GTDB taxonomy): domain Bacteria; phylum Bacteroidota; class Bacteroidia; order Cytophagales; family Cyclobacteriaceae; genus JBPCUG01. The sequence goes on from JBPCUG010000508.1 coordinate 3,122, forward strand.
ATTCTCCTTGGTCCAGTTTATCCGTTAAATGCACGTCTAATTGCGGAAATGGAATCTGCACACCGGCTTGATCAAGAGCCACCTTGCATTGCTCCAAACTATTAAAATGCACGGCCCAATAGTTTTGGGGTTCGCACCAAGGCATGACCATCAGGTTAACCGCACTATCGGCTAGTTGGTTTACGCCCACCGAAGGTGATGGGTCCTGAAGGATCTTTGGATCTCGGCTAAGCGTTTCCAAAATTACCTGCTTTGCCTTCGCTATATCAGCGTCATAGCTAATGCCAATAGGCAGGTCAACTCTTATCTTTCCTAGAGTTGTATAGTTAATGATCTCGCTATTCATAACCACGGCATTTGGCAAAATGACTGTCTCGTTGTTAGCCGAACTGAGAATAGTGAATAAAATTTGTATTTCCTGAACCACTCCCACATTGCCTTGTGATTTGATTTTATCGCCAAGCTTAAAAGGGCGAAACATCAGTATAAGAATTCCACCGGCAAAATTTGCTAACGATCCCTGAAGTGCCAGTCCAATGGCCAAGCCGGCTGCTCCGAGAACGGCAATAAAGGAAGTAGTGGGAACACCTAGCATTGAAACAACCGTAATGATTAACATTATCCTCAGTGACCAGGAAATCAGGTTGCTTAGAAATGATTGTAAGGTAGGATCAAAGTTTCTTTTTTCGAAAACCCTGGTTAGCAATTTCTCAATAAATTTAATTAGTCGTAATCCAACCCATAAGATGAGGAGAGCAATGATCAGATCTGGAGCGTAACTCAGCACGAGATCGATCGTGCGGTCTATATAAGTTTCCATAGTGCAGGTAAAATTGATGAAATTCTGTCACCTAATTTATGGAATATTTGTTAAAGGAAATTTTAGATAAAGACAAAAAATAAAACCTTGCTGTTGAAAGCAAGGTTTTAGAAGGGTAAAGATAAAATCCTTTGTAAGTATTTTAGGCTATTTAGCCTGATCAACCACTGCCTTAAAGGCTTCTGGGTTATTCATGGCTAAATCAGCCAGCACTTTTCGGTTGAGATCAATGTTGGCTTTTTTGAGTCCACCCATAAGCTGAGAGTAAGACAGTCCATGTTCGCGGGCTCCTGCGTTAATGCGCTGGATCCATAATTTTCTAAATTCTCTCTTTTTTGCTTTGCGATCGCGATAGGCATACTGCAATCCGCGTTCCACCGCATTCTTGGCTACGGTATAGACATTTGATCTTCTACCCCAATACCCTTTTGCTGACTTGAGGATTTTTTTTCGGCGTGCTTTTGAAGCCACCACATTTACTGATCTTGGCATTTCATTACATTTTTTTGACTAAAGGCGCTTCCCATTGGAAAAACTTAAAGCCTGTAGTCCGGTGAAACAAATAAACCTTGATTCGACCCTGATAGATCGTAACAGATTAAATATTAAGCATTGCTTTGACCCTGGAAACATCGGCTTTATCTACCAGTCCCATTTTGGTCAAATTTCTTTTTTGTTTGGTTTCCTTCTTAGTAAGAATATGACTCTTGAAAGCATGCTTTCGTTTTATCTTACCAGTGCCGGTTAGTCGAAACCTTTTTTTAGCCCCTGATTTAGTTTTTGCTTTAGGCATAATTCTTAGTTATTTCTGAGTTTTCTTAGGCGATAAAAACAAGAACATCCGCTTGCCCTCTAATTTCGGCAGCTGATCTACTTTGGCATATTCTTCTAGTTCCTGAGCCAATCGCAACAATAATATTTCTCCTCTTTCCTTAAATACAATGCTACGTCCAACAAAGTGAACATAGGCTTTAACTTTTGCTCCCTCTTTAAGAAAGTTGATGGCATGGCGCAATTTGAAATTGAAATCATGCTCATCTGTATTTGGTCCAAAACGTATTTCTTTTAATACTGTCTTTTGCGTCTTGGCTTTGATCTCCTTTTGCTTTTTCTTTTGGTCGTACTTAAACTTAGAATAGTCAGTTATCTTACATACCGGCGGATCAGCTGATGGAGATACTTCAACCAGATCCAGTCCCTGTTCTTGGGCCAGCTTTAAAGCAGTCTGAATATCGTAAATATCAACCTTAACATTCTCGCCAACCACCCTTACGTGTGTCGCGGTAATTTTATCATTAACTTTGTAAGGCTCTTCAACTCTTCCTCTAAAGGGCCTTCTTCGTCTGGGTCTTCTAATAGTTTCTCCTAGTTTGGTTAGAAAAATGAGTCGCAAATATCGACCAATAATTTATAAAATAAAAGGTTTTGAACCTATTATTACTGCTTCTGGAGCACTAAAGCATAGCGCTAGTTTCTGATTTTAACCTAGCCTCAAACTCCTCAATGGTCAGGCTACCCTCATCCCCTTTCCCATGCCTCCTAACGGACACTTTTCCGGACTCCTGCTCTTTTTCTCCTAAAATGATCATAAATGGAATCTTCATAATCTCTGCATCGCGGATCTTTCGGCCTATTTTCTCATCCCTATGATCAATAAAACCTCGAATATCTCTACTCTCAAGCGTTTTATATACCTCATTGGCATAGTCAGTATACTTTTCTGAAATCGGCAGCACGGCTATTTGGTCGGGGGTTAGCCAGAGCGGAAAATCACCAGCACAATGCTCAATCAACAAGGCCACAAATCGTTCCATTGATCCAAATGGTGCTCGATGGATCATCACCGGTCGATGCTTTTGATTATCTGAACCCACATACTCCAACTTAAATCGCTCTGGAAGTTGGTAGTCGACCTGAATTGTACCTAGCTGCCAACTTCTTCCTAAAGCATCTTTAACCATAAAATCCAGCTTAGGCCCATAAAAGGCTGCTTCGCCCAATACCGTTACTGTAGTCAGTTCTTTTTCTTCAGCCGCTTCCACAATTTCCTTTTCAGCTCGGTCCCAGGATTCATCCTCACCAATATATTTTTCTTTCTTTTCTGGATCTCTGAGAGATATTTGCGCGGTATAGTCCTTGAAATCCAAGGCTTTGAACACGTATAATACCAAGTCGATCACTTTTATAAACTCGTCCTTCACTTGATCAGGCCGACAAAAAATATGTGCATCATCCTGGGTAAACCCCCTTACTCGAGTAAGTCCATGCAGCTCACCATGTTGTTCGTAACGATATAC
>JBPCUG010000509.1:0-6914 GCA_051011275.1 Cyclobacteriaceae bacterium
ATTCTGGGTAGCTGACAGAACTTAAGTTTGCTGGATTGAACGATCCAATAGACCTTCTTTTAGGGCGTATGCCGATATCCGTAATTTGCTGAGTTGGTAGTTCTTTAGGATAAATTTTATCAAGCTGCTAGCCACTACGATCATATCTACCCTCATGGGGGCCATGCCAGGTATTTTTAATCTCTTGTGTCGATTTTTTTTCAGGATTTCCTCATGAATATCCGCGTATGCCGGTAGTGAAAGAGGTAGTTCGGTAGCTCCAAAATTTCTAGGGATATTGGCTTTGAGGCAATAGATTTCTGAAAGTGTATCAAACGTACCTGAAGCACCTATCAATGTTTCAGGCCGGAATTGTTCCATTGCCCCGGTGAGCGGCTCCAACTGCTTCTCCAGAAATAGATCCATCTTTTGAAGATCCTCCGGCCAGATAGGATCATGTTGTTGAAATTGATCCAATAGTCGCTGTGCCCCAATTTCGAAGCTACTTTTCCAGAGGATTTCCCGGTTATTGCCTATTATAAACTCCACGCTTCCTCCTCCGATATCCATGATCAATACTGATTCAGGCCCCAACTCAAGGGCTTTCCTAACTCCATGGTAAATATACCCCGCTTCATCGGCCCCGGAAATAACTCGTATCTCGATGCCAGTTGTTTCTTGGATCTTATCTAGTAACTCAAGTCCATTGGATGCATTCCTAATGGCACTGGTAGCAGTGGCATAAATAGAACTGACTCCATATTCATCAATGACTTGCTTGAATCCTTCTAATGCATTAAGCGCTCTTTGTTGCGCTTCTTTGGTAATCAATCCGTCGCTAATCCCATCTTTTCCGATCATTACAGGCACCTTATCCTTATGAAACGTCCGGAAATTTTTGTCGGAGATCAACAAATGGAAGGTGTTTGTACCTAGATCGACAACAGCTATTTTATCTGATGGCATTGCTATCAAAATTTGGCCAATATAATATATTAATTCGGGTTAAGATCAACTGCCTGTAAAATATATCTGCCTTTTTTACATATATTTGGATTGCTAAAAACTGTGCTAAACACTATGGCCAAAGCCAAGAAAAACAAAGCCGTATATACACTTCCTACTAACACCGAGAAATACGATTTATTGCAGAAAAAGAATGAGGAGGCCTTACTTGGCGGTGGGGTAGATCGTATTGCTGCGCAGCACAAAAAAGGAAAGCTGACCGCCCGTGAGAGGGTGCACTTGTTGCTGGATGAAGGCTCTTTTCAAGAGATTGGGAAGTTCGTAATGCATCGATGCAAAGACTTTGGCTTGGACAAGCAACACTACTTGGGAGATGGGGTAGTCACCGGGTTTGGCACCATTGACGGCCGGCTTGTGTATTTGTTCAGCCAGGATTTCACCGTCTTTGGAGGCTCGCTGTCGGAGACGCATGCAGAGAAAATTGTAAAAATCATGGACCTGGCCATGAAAAACGGAGCACCCTTGATCGGCCTTAATGATTCCGGAGGGGCACGGATCCAAGAAGGAGTAGTAAGCCTGGGAGGGTATGCGGATATTTTTTATCGAAATACCTTAGCATCAGGGGTAGTCCCTCAAATTTCAGCGGTAATGGGCCCCTGTGCTGGAGGGGCAGTTTACTCGCCGGCTATTACCGACTTTATATTCATGGTAGAGAATACATCCTACATGTTTGTAACCGGACCTAACGTAGTTAAAACTGTTACTCATGAAGAAGTTACACCCGAAGAGCTGGGTGGAGCTGAAACACATAGTACTAAAAGCGGCGTTACACACTTTGCCTGTGAAAATGAGGTGACGTGCCTCAACCAGATCAGAGACCTGTTTAGCTACATTCCGCAAAACTGTGAGGAAGAACCCATATCCCTGCCTCATAATAGCAAAGATGATGAGCTGCGACCTGCACTGAATGAAATAGTGCCTGACAATGCCCAGCAACCTTACGACATGCGCGAGGTAGTGGCTGGAATTGTGGATGGGGAGAGCTTTCTTGAAGTACATAAGAACTTTGCTGAAAATATTGTGGTTGGTTTCGCAAGGTTGGGAGGTAAGAGCATCGGAATAGTAGGGAACCAACCGGCGTCATTGGCTGGAGTTCTGGATATCCATGCCAGCACCAAAGCAGCTCGATTCGTTCGGTTTTGTGATGCCTTCAATATCCCTTTATTGGTCTTGGAAGATGTACCTGGCTTTTTACCTGGCACAGATCAGGAATGGAATGCTATTATCTCCAACGGAGCAAAATTGCTCTATGCATTTTGCGAGGCGACTGTTCCCAGGGTTACTGTGATTACGCGTAAAGCTTATGGTGGCGCTTATGATGTAATGAACTCAAAACATATCGGAGCTGATATGAACTATGCCTGGCCTATGGCGGAGATTGCTGTGATGGGGGCCAAGGGAGCTTCCGAAATAATCTTTAAACGAGAGATAGCAGCAGCGAAAGACCCAGAAGCGAAGTTGCAAGAAAAGGTAGATGACTATACAGCGAAGTTTGCCAACCCCTATCGTGCTGCGCATAGAGGTTATATTGATGAGGTGATCTTACCGCAAGAAACACGTCAGAAATTGATCATTGCTTTTGACATGCTTAAAAATAAAGTAGACAAGCTTCCCAGAAAGAAACATGGAAACATTCCTCTTTGATCTCATTAAACCTTTACATTTTAAATGGACAAACAAAGCAAAGAATTTTTAGAGCTTTATTTAAACAATGCTTCACCCACCGGTTTTGAGTCTTCGGGTCAACAAATATGGCTTGATTATATAAGGCCTTATATTGATGAACATTTTACTGATACCTATGGTACGGCGGTTGGAGTTATCAACCCCAAGGCAGATTATAAGGTGGTGATAGAAGCCCATGCGGATGAGATCAGTTGGTTTGTGAATTACATTACCGATGATGGGTATATCTATGTAATACGAAATGGGGGATCAGATCACCAGATTGCCCCTTCAATGAGAGTTAATATCCATACTCCCAAAGGAATTGTTCCAGGTGTATTTGGCTGGCCGGCTATACACGTTAGAACCAGGGAAAAAGAACAAATGCCATCATTGAAGAACATTTTCATAGATTGTGGCTGCAGTTCAAAGGCTGAAGTAAAGAAACTTGGAGTAGATGTAGGCTGTGTGATTACTTTTCAAGATGAGTTTACAACGCTCAATAAAAAGATGCTGACTGGTAGAGCATTGGATAACCGCATGGGCGGGTATATGATTGCGCAGGTAGCAAAGCGACTTCATAAAGCCAAAAAGAAACTGAACTATGGCTTGTACATTGTTAACGCTGTCCAGGAAGAAATAGGGCTAAGAGGGGCTCAAATGATTGCTCACCGCATTCAGCCAGATCTGGCAATTGTTACTGATGTATGTCATGATACTTCTTCTCCAATGTATGATAAAAAGAAAAGTGGAGACCAGCGTTGCGGAAAAGGACCGGTGTTGACCTACGGGCCAGCAGTACATAATAATGTATTGGAGATGATAATGAAGGTAGGGGACAAAAAGAAAATACCTTACCAAAAAGCTGCCACTTCAAGATCAACTGGTACCGACACTGATGCATTTGCTTACTCTAATCAGGGAGTGCCTTCAGCCTTGATATCATTGCCGCTAAAGTACATGCATACAACTGTTGAGACAGTACATGAAGACGATGTTAAAAATGTGGAGCTATTAATATATGAGTTCCTGGTCCAATTAAAGAAAGGCCACAACTTTAGCTATCTGAAATAAATTCCAATGCCTGCAGATGGCCACAAAACGATCATCGATCAGCTTGGGTCAATAGTCAAATATAAAACTCCGGTAAAGAGAATCATTTCCTTGGTGCCTTCCCAAACCGAATTGCTGTTTGACCTTGGCTTGGGTGACCGGATCGTCGGGATCAGCAAATTTTGCATTCATCCGGCAAAGAATTGTAGAGAGAAGCCTAAAGTTGGCGGAACAAAAAGGATCAAAAGGGAACTGATTGATCAGTTGGAGCCAGATCTTATAATCGCCAACAAGGAAGAGAACGAGCAATCACAGATAGAATCTTTAGCCCGCGATTATCCGATCTGGGTAAGCGATATTAAAAACCTTTCCGATGTTTATCTTATGATTAAAGCTCTGGCCGAAATGCTGGATTGCTCATCTCCAGCCAACATTTTGATTAACCAGATAAAAGCTAAGTTTGGTCATTTAGGTGCAGCTACTTTCGGCAAGGCCGTCTACTTGATCTGGCGCAAACCATACCTCTCAGTGGGGTCTGATACTTTTATTCACCAGATGATGCGCTTTGCGGGATTTGAGAACTGCCTAGCCGACGAAACACGATATCCCGAAATGTCAACTGATCAACTAGCTAAACTAGATCCTGACTACGTCCTTTTGTCATCAGAGCCTTATCCGTTTAAGGAAGCCCACATCAAGGAGGTGAAAGAGATATGCCCAAGATCTAAGGTGCTTTTGGTGGACGGCGAGATGTTTTCTTGGTATGGCAGCCGCCTACTCAAGGCTGCTGATTATTTTGGTGATTTAAACCGAAATTTACGATCTAATGCACACTAAAACCGGCTTTGATCAAGTCTTGCCAAAACCCGGGATAAGATTTATTTACCACCTGCGGATCTTCGATCACTAGTGGAAGGTTGGTAGCCAGAGGTGCAAAGGCCATGGCCATTCGATGGTCTTCATAGGTAGCGATCTTTACCGGTCGGGTTAATTCATCCAAAGCAGCAACAGGCTCAACTACCCACTGTCCAGGTGCTGTTTCCACTAGATCTCCGCCAAATTTCTGTAGTTCGTTGTGTACTGCTTTTATCCGATCAGTCTCTTTGATGCTTAAGCTTTCCAAGCCGGTCATCAGCGCACGGATCCCTTTGGTGGCACATACAACAGCAACTGTTTGCGCCAGATCCGGACAATCACTAAAGTCCAAAGCTACCTCGTTGGTTTGTTGTGCAGTTTTAGTTAATCGGGCACCCTGATCATTGAACTTAGTAGCTACGCCTAGAGGAGTCATAATTTTGGCGATGCGGCTATCTCCTTGCAAGGAGGGCTTTTGTAATCCTTCTAAGAAAAGTTCGCCTTCCGGAGAAAGCGCCAAAATGCTATACCAATAGCTGGCTGCAGACCAATCGGACTCCACGGTCAAAGAGGCTGGGCGATAGGATTGAGGAAGGATCTCAATTCGATTGTTCTGCCAGCTATGATCGATACCGAATAATGCCATTAGGCTCAAAGTCATCTCCAGGTAGGGCCGACTCATAATTTTCCCTGTGATGATAAGGGTCAATCCTTTCGGCAGGCTAGGAGCGATCATAAGCAGGGCAGAAAGATATTGGCTACTTATATCCCCTTTTACTTCAATATTCTTTTCAACCTGCGCTTTAAAAGGATGGATCAAAAGCGGAGGGTAGCCATCCTGGCCCAGATATTCGATCTCCGCGCCCACTTTTCTTAAGGCATCAACTAAAATGCTAATAGGCCTTTCGTGCATTCTTTTGGAACCCTTTAATATTCTCGGCCGGTCTTGCACTGCTAAATAACCGGTCAAAAATCGCATGGTGGTACCAGCATCTAAAACATCCAGTTCCTTTTCATCAGATTCCAAAAGTCGGATCATGGTTTGGGTATCACGTGCTCGTGAAAGGTTGCTCAAATCAGAGCCGCCACCGGCCAGCGCATCCAGGATCAAAGCCCGGTTACTGATGCTCTTTGATGCTGGCAATGGGATACGTGTATGGGCCAGCTTTGATTGAAATTGCACTAGTACATAAGAAGAGGATTCTGTTTCCAACCGGAGAGAATTTATCAGGACTTAATTAATGCCCTAAAACTAGCCAATTTTTTGTAAATTTAAGCTTAATACAATTTCCACCTTTTTAAACTTATAAAGTATGAACCGATCTGAAAAAACCCTGCTGGCCTTTATTATGGGTGCCGCAGTTGGCGGAGTTGCCGGCCTGCTCTTCGCTCCAGCTAAAGGAAAGAAAACTCGCAAGAAACTGGCGCAAAAAGCAAATGAACTAAAGGATGAACTGTCTGAGAACTGGGATTCGGATAAGATGAAATCACTAGGTAGGTCAGCCCTTACCGAAGTGGAAAAGTATGGTAAGAAGCTTACTAAAACGATGAAGCATTAGTGCTCAGTTGCATTTTGATAAAAATGCAGCGCCTCTTTCACTTCAGCTGTGGTAATGGTAATATCGTAAGCAGCCTTCCCGATCTTTTCCAGTAGACTGGCCTTGATCTGGTCGGCTTCATTCTTTTTATCCTGTCTGATTAGCTCTGAAATTCTATCTATTGATTCCTCATCCAGGTCGATCTTCTTATAGATGCTCGAGATGTAGTTCACAATCTGGTTTTGCTCTTCTGTGCTCAGGCCGCTCTGTTTGGTCGATAGGTACGTTTCGGCTATCATACCCAACGCTACTGCTTCACCGTGCAAGATCGGGTGATGACTTTCCAGAAAAAAACTCTCGGCCGCATGACCAATGGTGTGACCGAAGTTTAAGATCTTTCTCAAGCCATTTTCCTGTGGATCTTGCTTGGTGATAGTAGTCTTCACATCTACAGAATGCTCAATGATCGCTTGCCAGGGTTGCTGATCCCAATCGACTTCAATCAACTTATCCCAATAATCTGCATCGGCGATCAGGCAATGCTTGATCACTTCTGCATAGCCAGATTTTAATTCATTTTCAGGAAGGGATTCCAAAAAACCGGGAAAGATTATGACTTTTTTCGGGTTTTGAAACAGGCCAATATGATTTTTGAAGCCTTGGAAATCGATACCCAACTTACCACCAACACTGGCATCCACTTGAGAAAGTAGCGTAGTAGGTAAGTTGATGAAATCAATGCCGCGCTTATAGGTTGCAGCGCAAAAGCCGCCCATATCTCCAATCACGCCACCACCC
>JBPCUG010000510.1:0-4637 GCA_051011275.1 Cyclobacteriaceae bacterium
ACTAAGTATGGGCGGATTAAACGATTGGTCAGAAGAGGCGCTGATCGAAAGAACGAAAGCAGTGGCAGAGAACATTCCTATTTTCGGTTTTTATCTTCAGCCGGCGGTTGGAGGCAAAGTGCTCAGCTATGATTTTTGGCAGGCCTTTGCAGAAATACCCAATGTGCATGCCATTAAAATAGCGCCTTTTAACCGGTATCAAACAGTTGATGTGGTTAGAGCGGTTTGTCAGTCATCGAGGTATAAGAACATCGCACTTTACACTGGGAATGATGATAATATAGTACTCGATTTACTGACCTCTTTTCGCTTCGAAGTCAATGGAGAATGGAGAGAAAAATCCATTGTCGGCGGCCTGCTGGGGCATTGGGCCGTTTGGACCCAAAAAGCGGTTGAGTTCTTAGAAACGATTAAAAAAATTAAGAAGGAAGGAAACGCAATCTCGCCGGAAATGCTCACCAAATCAATTGCGGTGACCGATAGCAATGCGGCCTTTTTTGATGCCGCCAATAACTTTAAAGGTTGCATTGCCGGTATCCATGAAGTACTGAGAAGGCAAGGCCTTCTGCAAGGCATTTGGTGTCTGGATCCGACTGAGGGATTATCCCCAGGTCAAAGTGAAGAAATTTCCAGGGTTTATAACGCATATCCTGAATTGAATGATGACGCTTTTGTAAAAGGCAATTTAAAGAGATGGATTGTTTAGTAATCTTGAAGTAGGTGTAGTGCGCGCGGGGTCCCTACCGGAGACCCCGCTAGAACACCGGTTGAAAAACCCAAACTCGCGTCCCATTGGGGTCTTCTGAAGGAGACCCCAATGCACCATGAAGTACAAACCACACACCGTCCCATCGGAGTCTTCCGCAGGAGACCCTGATGCATTTTGGAGCATAAACCATTATCGCTTGTATGTGGTGTGAATTATAATTTTCTGGCTAAATTAAAATTATGGCCACTAAATTTGACCACTCAGATCAATACGACTTATACTTCTGCACTTTTACCTGCTATAAGTGGCTTCCATTGTTTGAATTAACCAATGGCTATGATGCAGTATACAAATGGTTCGATTATCTTAAGAAGAAGGAAATTCGGGTGGTAGCTTTTGTTATTATGCCTAATCACCTTCATACGATTCTTTATTTTCCAAAAGAGGGATTTGATCTTAACAAAAGTATTAGCAATGCTAAGAGATTCATGGCCTATGAAATGGTTAAACGACTTAAAGACATGAGGAAAGTTGACATTTTACAAAAGTTGAAAGCTGGACTCACTAGCCGGGAGATGAAGAAAGGCCAAAAACATAAAGTGTTTGAAGCTTCTTTTGACGCTAAACCTGTATACTCAGAAGAGTTTTTTTATCAAAAACTTGATTATATCCATTCTAACCCTGTGGAGGGTAAATGGAAGTTAGCTAATGATTTTGCTCTATATGAGCATAGTAGTGCCTCGTTTTATGAGTTAGAAAAGGTCAGTCATTTTGAGCCAACGCATTATAGTGATATCTAAATAGAGCGGAGTGGTGCTCGGGGTCTCTGTCGAAGACCCCGCTGAAACAAAGAATATAACGAGCAAATGGATCCTTATACATTTAGTTATCTCAGCAATATTACCCTATGTGATGGATAGCTCAATAATCTCCAAAAGACTTCTCTCCGTAGACGCACTAAGGGGTTTTGATATGCTGCTGATCTCCGGTGGGGGAACATTCCTTGTCCGACTAAATGGCAAAACACAACTGGATTGGGTGGACTTTATAAGTGCACAAATGACCCACCCGCCATGGGATGGGTTTACGTTCTATGATTTCATAATGCCTCTCTTTCTATTTGTTTCGGGTGTTTCGCTTTCTTTTTCCATTCGTAAAAGCCAAAGCATCGGTCTGCCAAAGTCTGCTATTTACAAAAAGGCATTTAAGCGCATGGTCATTTTGATCTGCCTTGGAGTCATCTATAAAAATGCTCCCATTCCATTTTTTGAGCCTTCACAAATCAGGATTGTAAGTGTATTAGGAAGGATAGGAATAGCTACTTTCTTTACTGCTATTTTGTTTGTCAATTATAGTTGGATCCAGCGTTTGTACTGGGTAGCCGGAATCTTGATGGTATATTTCGCTGCACTATATTTAATCCCGGTTCCTGGCTATGGAGCTGGGGACCTATCATTCGAAGGCAATATGGTAGGATGGTTCGACCGAACATTTCTGCCTGGTCGCCTCCTTCAAGGTACGTACGATGAGCTAGGCCTTTTAACACAGTTTCCATCACTTTGCCTGACTGTGCTTGGTGCTTGGGCCGGCGAAATTTTGCAGCAGAGCACCAAGTTCAACAAGACAGTCAAACTGTTTCTTTTAGGATCTGGAGGAGTGGCCCTCGGCCTCCTGTGGGGTTTGTACTTCCCTATTAACAAACATCTTTGGACAAGTTCATTTATTTTATTGACAGCTGGTATGTCCTTTATTTTTCTGGCATTCTTTTATTGGATCATTGATGTCAAGGGATTCACGAAGTGGGCTTTCTTTTTTAAAGTGATTGGGATGAACTCATTGCTAATATACTTCGCCTATAGATTTATAGATTTCTATGGTACTTCAAGATTGGCTTTTGAAGGGATCTACAGCCTTGCACCCGAGCCATGGCACGAAGTGTTTCAGGCCATTGGAGCCACAGCATTAGTTTGGGTCTTTCTTTACATTATGTATCGCAATAAGATATTCCTTAAGGTATAGAAAAGTCCGGGGCACACTCTGGTGCCCATTTTGGGGGACCCTGATGCACTACTGAGCGCAATTATTACTTCTTGTATCTAGTGCGAATTATAATTTTCTGGCTATATTAAAATTATGATCACTAGATCCACACTAACTTATCTGGCAATTATTATTGCCTTTTGTATTGCTGGTTGTAACCCATCCACAGAGAAAGAAGACAACTACCCTTCACGACCGATTACTTACTTCGTGCCCTGGGCGGCCGGAGGGATGACTGATATGTCTTCCCGCATGATGGGGGCAGTTTTGCAAAAAAAGCTGGGGCAAACAGTGAATGTTGTAAATCGCACTGGAGGAGGAGGAGTTGTGGGTCATCTGGCATTATCGCAAGCAACTCCCGATGGTTACACTTTAGGAGCTGTAACAGTTGAAATCACCCAGTTGCACCACATGGGGCTTACCGACCTCACTTATTCAAACTATACGCCCTTGGCCTTGCTAGTCCATAATCCGGCCGCCGTAACCGTGAGTGTGGAAGCACCTTGGAACACCTTGGAAGATTTGATCGAAGCGATCAGAGAAAACCCAGGTGAACTAAATGCTTCCGGTACCGCCCGAGGGGGCATTTGGGATTTAGCCCGCATCGGATTCTTACAGGCGGCGGGATTGAATAATAATGACCTACCTTGGGTACCCAGCCAAGGAGCCGCTCCAGCCTTGCAGGAGTTGATTGCCGGCGGGGTAGATGTAGTGACCGCCGCTTTGTCTGAAGTAGACGCTTTGCGCCAAGCCGGTCAGGTTAAAGTACTGGGGGTGATGGCTGATGAAAGGCTTCCAGGATTCCCTGAAGACCCAACCCTCAAAGAACAGGGAGTGGATTGGAGTATCGGAGGATGGGTTTCTATTTGCGCCCCGGCAGGTTTATCGGCAGAGGTTAGACACCGGCTTGATTCAGCTATCCATTTGGCCGCTCAAGACCCCGATTATGTTGAAGCGCTTACCAAGGCAGGGTCGACTCTGCGCTATATGAATAGTAAAGATCTGCAGCGTTTCATGGAAAGGGAGGATAAAGCAAATGGCACCTTGATGGACAATGCACAATTGTCCAGGTAAGCCTCGAAGTTCAGTGAAAGGCTTCAATCAGTATCCCGGAAAAGATTTAATAACGACTGCTATCCTATTGATCTTAGCAGCCTGGATCTGGTATTATAGCGGACGATTTCCCGATTTACCTGAAGGTTATCCCGGCCCCAAGTTATTTCCCCGTATTATTGCTTTGGGACTTGCTTTGATAGGGCTGGGTATTGGTGTTAGGTCTTTTATGTTAGGAGCAAAACCTGATGGCGATCCCCAAGGATCTAATAAGACCAAAAGTCCGGTTAGGCTTGCATTGGGAGTATTATTAATGGGATTATTTCCGGTGATCAGCCCCTTGTTGGGATTCGTCAACTCTCTGCTGTTGGTTGGTAGTCTATTGGGTTTTGTCTTGCAGGTTAAGTGGTGGAAAGCACTGCTTACCGCAGGTATCACCACCGCCGGGATATATCTCATTTTTGCCGAACTTCTAAAGGTACCTTTATAGTGGAAGCATTTGGTTGGAAATGGCTAATAGCCGTGATTCTGGGGTGCCTTTACGGATCCTTATTTGGGGCTATCCCTGGTTTAACTGCTACTTTGGCGGTGGCTCTTTTCATACCGATCGCCTTTTTCTTAGATCCCATCATAGCCCTGCCGGCAATTATTGCTATATCCTCGGTGGCCATATATGCTGGTGATGTTGGTTCTTGCATTGCGCGGATTCCCGGGACTCCTGCCAGTGCAGCTTATCTGGAGGAGATGTTTTCCATCTCAAGGTCGAAAGGCCCGATGTATGGATTGGGGTTGAGCGGAATTGGGTCTGCGGTAGGAGGGATAATTGGTACTGGTC
>JBPCUG010000511.1:0-2624 GCA_051011275.1 Cyclobacteriaceae bacterium
GATTTATTCATAAAATTGATCTCTGTTAGGTAATCTCATTGAACCGGAGTCTGCGGTTAAGATTGTATTTCAAAAGGAGGATGACCACCAAAGAGACAAACAAAAAGTACAACACCAGGTCAATGAAAAATCCAGATAAGCCTACTTGGTTGAAGGACGAAGATCCCAACTCGCTCAAACTACTTAAGTTGCCCCATATAGATTTTAGCCAAATAAAGCTTTTGGCTTGGGTCAAGGTTATTCCGTAAATAGTTAAGATGCAAATGGCTATCCCGACCCAGCCCTTTTTTGCAATTAGTGGCTTATACGTGATTTGAGGTTTTTGAGCTTGATAGACAAGGATTTGTTCCTTGACCTTCTCGGTAAAGTTCTCTGATGGAGTTTCTAATCCGGATCCTCGTAGCAGTTTCCTTACAAAGTGATCGCTTTCATCTAACTCTTTCATAATACAATACTTTTATCCCAAACCAAGGCCTTGTGCAGCAGCGCGAATAGCTTTTTCCTACTGCGAAACAACCTTACCTTTACATTATTCAGATTGATACTAAGGATTTCGACCATCTCCTTCAATGAAAGTTCTTCAAAATAATACAAAGTAAGGATATATTGGTCCTTTTCCGGTAGCTTCAATAAACAGTTTCTTACTATCTCCTGGTTTTCTTTCCTGGTAAGTTCATGCAAAGCATCATGCACCATCCGAAATTGAGATTCGCCCACAGAGTCGAGATCGATCATTAGTGGCTCTCGTGCATTTTTTTTTATTCTATTGATTCCCGTGGTGTACACAATTCGGTATAGCCAGGTAGAAAACTTGGAAGCGCCCCTAAATTGACTAAGTGAACGATGAACCTTTAAAAACACGTCCTGGGATAATTCCTCAGCCTCCTCCCGATTTTTTACCAACCGCAGTGACAAAGTATAGACCAGATCTTTATATCTATCAATCAATATGGTGAAAGATTGGATATCACCGGCGAGGGCTTTTTGAATAAAATATTCATCCGTTCTTTCTTCCATTCAGGTTTTTGACAATGGAGCACGATCAGTGGTTACAGATTGGCTCAAAAAAGTTTCATTATTTTTTTGTAACCAAACCAAATAAGGCTTGTCATAAGAAATGAGTTACAAACCAATTTAGTATAAAAAAACAAAAACATATGGAACCTGTCCTTGTATTCATCAGCCTATTTCTAGTAATTTTCGCTATTTGCTATCTACACTACTCTACTAGACATAAAGAGAGGCTGGCACTGATAGAGAAAGGACAAGACATAAGCATCTTCTATGCAAAAAAGCCGAGTGATGCCCCTCCTATCTGGAAAATACTTATCCTCAATATAGCTTTGCTACTTACTGGTATAGGTCTTGGGATTTTTCTGGCTACTTTCCTAGTAGACATTGTGGGCATGCATGATGACAGCACTTATCCAGGTTCGATATTTCTGGTCAGTGGCCTTTTATTACTAGTTGGATTCTTTCAGACCAAGAAACTATTTAGTCAAGCTGACTAGCTCTATTAGCCAAGGATCTTTTCTAACCAGATGCGGTGGTCATCGATGCTTTCCTTCGGGGTTACTTTAGTGATCTTAAAATCATTTTTCAAAGCGAACATCAGCATGGCAATATTTCGATTTCTGGTTTTGAAGGTAATCTTTTGATATCCATTTTCTTTGGCCCACTGTTCCTGTTGGTGGGCTAATTGTTGGGCAACTTTTTGTCGGCGATAGTTTGGGAGTACACCACCCATCCAACTGTAGAAGGAACCATCATTGTCTCTCTGGTACCCAACTTTGAAGCCAGCCGGATTTCCGTGATAGCTAGCGATCAATATTAAACTAGGAACTCTGGAGGTCCGTTTTACATATTCTTGCTGTTTATACTGAGGAGGGTCAAACTCTGGAATAAGCTGAGAAACTTTATAAGCATCTTCCACAGAGCCTTCAAATATATCGAAATCCATTAAATTACTTATTGATTCATTAAGTCCTCTATCTCTTCAGCTTCCAATGGAATATTTGCCATTAGGTCAGTTAAACCATCTTTGGTAATTACTACATCATTTTCCAAACGTATGCCTAGATCTTCCTCCCTGATGTAAATGCCTGGCTCAACTGTGAAAACCATACCTGGTTCAAAAGGACGTTGCATATCCCCGTAGTCATGTACATCTAAACCTAAGTGATGAGAAGTGCCATGCATAAAATATTTTTTATAGGCAGGTTTAGCAGGGTCTTGATTTTTTACATCGGTTTTATCCAGGAGCCCCAATCCAATCAATTCCGCCTCCATTATTTTACCTACCTCCTGGTGATATGTAGGTATTGCGTTCCCAGGTACCAGCATATCCATCGCCCCACGCATAACTCGTAAGACGGCATTATATACGTCTTTTTGCCGCGAAGTAAAGCGCCCTCCGACGGGTATGGACCGCGTCATATCTGCATTATAGTTGGCATAGTTCGCTCCAACATCCATCAATAATACTTCTCCATCATTGCAGGCCCTATTATTTTCTACATAGTGCAAAACACAGGCGCTGGATCCGGAGGCGATAATGGGCTCATAACCGAAACCATTGGCCCGATTGCGGATAAATTCATGAATGTACTCCGCTTCGATCTCAT
>JBPCUG010000512.1:0-17192 GCA_051011275.1 Cyclobacteriaceae bacterium
GGTACCGAAAGACATGAATCCCGACGAGTCGATAGGCAGCTGAGAGGTAGATCAGGAAGGCAAGGTGATCCCGGGAGCTCCCAATTTTTTGTCTCACTCGAAGATAACTTAATGCGAATTTTCGGGTCGGATCGGATCGCCAAGTTGATGGACCGCATGGGATTGGAAGAAGGAGAAGTAATTCAACACTCTATGATTACTAAATCCATTGAGCGGGCTCAGAAGAAAGTGGAGGAAAACAACTTTGCAATTCGTAAAAGACTGCTAGAGTACGATGATGTGATGAACTCCCAACGTGAGGTTATTTATGAAAGGAGGAGGAATGCACTGTTTGGCGAGCGACTGCAGCTGGATATTATGAACATGATCTATGATACCTGTGAAGACTTAGTGCTGAATACCAAAGCCACTAGTGATTACGATGGCTTTAAGTTGACAGCGATAAGTGTGCTCGGGACTGATTACGAAATTAATAAGGAAGGATTTGAAGCAGTAGATCCTTCTGTTCTAACCGAAGACCTGTATAACCAGGCTTACAAACACTATCACGATAAAAATGCCCTAATAGCCCAAAGGGCGTTTCCTATTTTTAAGGACATTCAAAAAAATAGAGGCGCTACTATTGAGGATGTAGCTGTACCCTTCACTGACAAAATCAAGCAGATCAGTGTAGTCACTAATCTGGAAAAAAATATCAATACCGAATGTCAAGAACTAGTGCTTTCGATGGAAAAAATGCTCACCCTGGCTTTTATAGACCAAGCTTGGAAAGAGCATTTACGAGAGATGGACGATCTCAAGCAATCGGTACAGAATGCTGTATATGAGCAAAAGGATCCTTTGCTTATTTATAAGTTTGAATCTTTTGAACTCTTTAAAAGATTCATTGCTAAGGTAAATGAGGATACGGTCTCATTCCTAATGAAAGCTGATCTTCCGGTTAAGCAATCTGAGGAGGTTCAGGAAGCTCACACTCGCCGAAGCCAGCAAAAATACCAGGAAAGCAAGGCTGAAAGCCAATCTTTGTTGAGTGGAAAAGGGGAGGATAAGAACCGACCACCAGTTGAGAAGGCTGCCCCGGTAAAATCTGCTAAAGTTGCCGGAAGAAACGAGAGGGTAACCGTCCAATATATCAACGGGAATATTAAGAAGGACGTTAAGTTTAAGACGGTTGAGGAGGATATAAGAAACAATAAGTGCGTTTTAATTGATCAAGCATAATATAGATGAAAAGCTTATTACAAACTATATCATTGACTTTCGTGGTTGTATTGAGTGGCTGTAGCCTGCTTCAACCGACTACCAATCAAAACGAAGGTAGCTATAACGAAGATCTTTCTGTGCATCGGTTGAAGTTTGAGGATGAAACTGACGGCAGTCAGTCTACTGAAAATAATAATTCCACAATGGTTGAGGTAACCCCGAGCCACGATGATACCGAGGCCTTAGAAAGCAAATTAAAGAAAATAGCAGACACCAATAAAAGTGAAACTCGCGTACCTGGCTACACTATTCAGGTATATTCGGGCAGTAGTCGTGATGCGGCCAGTAAGGCAAAAGCCAAGGTGTATCAGATCTTACCAGATGCAAGACCGGTTACCCGCTATGACCAGCCGGTGTATAAAGTAAAAGTGGGCCAATTTGCTGATCGCTTGGAAGCTCAGGGAGTCTACGCTAAGTTACGTGAGATTTTTCCTAGCGCCTTGGTAATTCCGGAAAGGATAAAAGTTGACGGATAAACAGTCTATCCTTAAGGATAGGATCAAAGCACTAGCTGAGGAGTACGCTAAAGATCTGGTGGCCATACGCCGGCACTTGCACGCCAATCCCGAATTATCATTTGAAGAGTTTAAGACCGCTTCGTTTGTGGCTGAGCAATTGCGAAGCTATGGACTACAGCCCAAAGAAGGGATAGCTGAAACAGGACTCACTGTGGTAATAGAGGGAAAAGATGCTTCCTCTAAAACCATTGCTCTTCGTGCAGATATGGATGCCCTGCCCATCGAGGAGTCCAATGATGTGCCTTATAAATCACAAAACAAAGGAGTGATGCATGCCTGTGGTCATGATGTTCACACCACATCGTTGCTAGGAACAGCACGTATTTTGCAACACCTCAAATCTGACTTTACTGGTTCAATAAAATTACTATTTCAGCCGGGAGAAGAAAAGATCCCCGGAGGCGCCTCTTTGATGATAGAAGCCGGCGTGTTGCAGAATCCAAGTCCCAGCCATATAATGGGCCAACATGTAATGCCATTGATCGATGTGGGGCAAGTGGGATTTAGGGAAGGTATGTACATGGCCAGTGCTGATGAGATCTATCTAACAGTAAAGGGTAAAGGTGGGCATGCGGCAGCACCAGAGACCTTGGTGGATCCAGTGGTAATAGCCGCTCAGATCATTATGGGGCTGCAACAAATTGTAAGCCGAAACGCTAATCCCAAAATTCCTTCGGTGCTTTCTTTTGGGAACATAATTGGGAAAGGAGCCACCAACGTGATACCCGACGAGGTGAAGATTGATGGTACTTTCCGCACGTTAAATGAAAAATGGCGCTCCGAAGCTAAGCAGAGAATTAAACAAATGGCCCAGAGCATCGCGGAAGGCATGGGTGGTAGCTGTGAGGTAACTATATTAGACGGCTTTCCCTATTTGGAAAATCAACCAGAATTGACCAGTCGGGCCAGGAGCAGCGCAGAATCATATTTAGGCCCAGAGAATGTTCTGGACTTAGACCTTTGGATGGCGTCAGAGGATTTCGCTTTTTACTCTCAACATTTAGATGCCTGTTTTTACAGACTAGGCGTACGTAACGAAGCTAAAGGGATCACCTCTATGGTGCATACACCTACCTTTGATATTGATGAAAAAGCTTTGGAAATAGGAGCTGGATTGATGACTTGGTTGGCCATCGAAGAATTGGCCTATGCTGGTTAACTACAGATAAATGGCTGGTATCAGGAATGAGGCCAATAGCCAAATGATTAAGGTAAGGACGCCTCCTACTTTAGCAAAGTCTGCAAACTTAAAATTACCTACCCCATAGATCAAGGTATTGGTTTGGTAGCCGATAGGCGTAACAAATGACATGCTTGCTCCAAACAGTACCGTAAGTAAAAAGGGTTTAGGATCCAGTGATAGACCAAGTGCAAGGGAAATAGCAATTGGCACAAGCAAAATCGCGGTGGCCTGATTGGATATAATGCTAGTTAGTGCTACAGTAATTAGAAATAGTAATGAAATGGTTACCTGCACCGGCCAGTCTTGAGTGAGTCCGTAGATACTGTCAGCAATGATCTGATCCATTCCACTGTTGTGCATGGCGATCCCAAGAGGAAATAGCCCCGCTAATAAAAAAATGATTTTCCACTCGACGAACTGATAGGCCTTTTGGAGACTCACACTTTTTGAAAGTAGCATCATGCAGCACCCTAAGAGACTACTGGTGAGAATAGGAAGGATATCCAGTGCAGCGAGCAATACTACCAGAATAACTATGCTTGCTGCAGTGATGATCTTGCTGCGGTTGAACAGTTGCCTACTATGCTCATATAACACCCCCAAATCGTTATTACGGTTGAGAAAAGCTAGGTTATCACGCTTCGTTTCAAGCAGAATGGTATCTCCAACCTTAGGCCGGTAGTTGGTTTGCTTGCCAGCATACACCCCGCCCTTTTTCTTGATGGCCAAAGGTACTGCATTGTAATTTTCCATGAAATTGACCCTTTTCATTTTGCGGCCTTCAATCTTGGAGTTGGGTAAAACCATGACTTCGGCCAGGACAAGTTCTCCGCTTTCAAGGTCACGGTCCACCTGGCTGAAATCTTTTGGGAATTGCAAGTTGTTCTGAGACTTAATGTTTACAATGTCATCCACCCCTCCTCTGATAAGGATGGTGTCATTGGCTTGCATTTTTTCGTCACCTCTTGGCAGCCAAAGTGTTTGCCCCTCTCGGATCACCTCAATCACAGTCACATCGGGATCATTGAAAAACGGTAAGGTTCTGATAGGCGCACCAATCAGAGAAGAGCCGTGTGGGACGATTACCTCCGTAACAAAGTCTTTGAGTTGATAAGCAGTAGTAAGCCCGGGCATCGGGCGGTCGGGTACAAGAAAACGACCTATGGTGAGCATGAAAGCAAGGAATACTAGAAAGAAGATGATGCCGATATGTGTAAACTCAAAAAATTTGAATCCCTCGTAGCCGCTACTGCTGGCCATTGAACTGACGATCAGATTCGTAGAGGTCCCAATGATAGTAGTTGAGCCTCCCATCATAGCAGCAAAGGAAAGTGTAATTAATAAACGGTTAGGACTTATGTTTGAGATCCTGGAAATTCGTAGCAGTATGGGTAAAAATACAAGTACAATAGCTGTGTTATTGATAAAGGCCGACAAGCCACCAACCAGGATAATGATAAAGGTTATCACTACCCATTCCTGGTTAAGAAAGTATTTTTGAATTTTCTTCCCCAAATAGTCAATTGCTCCAGTGTTGTCAAGCCCTGCGCCGATCACAAAAAGGGCAAGGATGGTTATGGTTGCCTCGTTGGCAAAGCCAGATATACCTTCTAGAGGGGTTACTAGGCCAGTAACCATCAGGAAAGTCATAACCAAAAGGGAGGTGGTATCAACCGGGAGGATTTCGGTGACAAAGCAGGCGATCATGAGGATCACCGTGATCGCTACTACTATTATTTGCCAATCCAAGATAATTCAATTTATTGCTGTTCGATCTTCTCGAATCCAACAATATACTTAATTATTGATGGGAAACAAAATGTGATTATTCTAATAAAAAGGCCTCAGTATTTACACCAAGGCCTTAATCAAATAGCAATAAGTGACTTTCAATATTATGTTTCTGCAGTTTCGGGAGCTAAGGGCTCATCCTCTTCGTCTTTGCTCAACTGACCCTGTATTGCTTCCGAGATATTAATTATATGGTTCCCAGCTCTTTCTAATATCAGAAATATTTCGTTGTACAAGATGCCACTTTTCAGACCGTAATCCTTACGTTCTATACTCTTAAGGTGTGACTTCCTGAGCTTGTTCTTGAGCTTGTTGATCTGACTTTCCTTTTCATAGGCCTGTTCGAGATCAACATTTTGGTAGTCATTGTTTAAATTCACAATCATGACCTGCAATGCTTGATCAACTAATCCAAACATCCCCATCAGGTTGCTCGTTTGCTCTTCGGTGAAAACAATGGATTTTTTATTTTTTCGACTGATTTCCTCAGAGATCTGATAATATCTGTCCGCAATACTTTCCAGGTCATTTATGATACTCAAAATACTCCTCATTTTTACTGATGCGCTCACAGAAAGTCTCCCCTCTGATACTTTCACCAGATAGTTGGCGATCTCTTCCTCCATTCGGTCAGTGATCTCTTCATATTTTTTGATCTTTTTCAATAATTTGTCCCGTTTTTGGTCTCGTTCTTCAGAAAGTAATGTTTGAGCAAAAGTGGACATCTTTGAAGTAGTCTTGCCAAATTTTGCTACCTCTTTTTTGGCTTCCTCCAATGACAATTCTGCAGTTCTCATAATTTCGGAGCCGATGTACTCAAGGTGAAATTCTTCATCGTCCTCCCCTTTAGAGGGAACCAACCTAATTGCTAGCTTGACCAAAAAAGGGACAAAAGCTATTAATAAGAGAACATTAGAAGCATTAAAAGCTGTGTGGAAATATGAGAGTGCAATTGGTACTGCTTCCGGATCAGTAAAGGGAGATCCCTGTCCTGTCGCGTCCATAATGTTACCGATTACTCTTAAGTATACCGGGTGCATGAAAAACATCCAGGTTACTCCAACAATATTGAACATAGAATGTATTCTGGCGGATCGTTTGGCATGCACATTCCCTACCAAGGAGGCCAACTCTGCAGTGATTGTAGTGCCTATATTCTCTCCCAAAACCATAGCAGCACCAAGCTCAAACGGGATCCATCCCTGATTACACATTACCAAAGTCAAAGCCATAGCCGCACTGGAGGACTGCACAATAATGGTAATCAAAGTACCAATGCCAATGAAGATAAACGTTCTTACCGGCCACCACAGATCGGTATATTGGGATAGGAACTCCAATATTTCCGGGTTGGATTTTAGATCCGGAACTGCTCCCTTGAGCGCATCTAAACCCAAAAACAAAAGGGCAAAACCGATCAGAAATTCCGCCCAATTTTTGAATTGCGACTTTTTTGAGAACATCATTGGCATCCCGATAGCAATTATTGGTAATGCAATAGCTGAGATTTTTACTTTGAACCCGAGGATTGAGATGATCCAGGCTGTAACCGTCGTTCCTATATTGGCCCCCATCATAACCCCAGCTGATTGTACAAGAGATATGAGACCGGCATTAACGAAACTCACCGTCATAACAGTGGTAGCAGATGACGATTGGACGATAGCTGTTATTAAGAATCCGGTAAAAACCCCCAGAAATCGATTCTGGGTCATTGCTCCTAAAATATGCCTAAGCCTTTCACCAGCTACTTTTTGGATACCTTCACTCATGATCTTCATTCCATAAATAAAGAAACCAAGAGCGCCGAGTAAGGTCAATATTTCGAAAATGCCAAATTTCATATTTTTATATTAGGTGGTTGATCAATGTAATTAGCCACTAGCCGGTTTTAAGTGTTTACAGAAATAGGGTTATGCAAATCAGGTTACCTACTAACAATGTTAACTTTATGTTAAATTACGGACTATCTAAAACGATAATTCCACCTGAAAACGATAGCGAAATGCATCTGACGCAAGTGGAATATCGGTATAAGAGAGATCACTTTGGACCTTGAGGCTATGTCCAACAATATATTTGGAGAAGCCCAGTGTGTATTCATTTTCTTCCTTAATACTTGTAAAGTCCAATTGGTCGGGATCTATACTAGTATATCTAATTGCAACTTCAAAATTATTATCAAACAAATAGCCGGTTTGCACAACAAAACCATGGCCTAAGCCAAATTTGGATTCCCCGGCAACATCGTCGCCAGTTCGCTTGGCATATTCAGTGGCCACCGACCAACCTCTATGCTTAAACATTGCATCAAGAATGAGGGTTTTGAGGTCATTGGTGACCTGGTCTCCCATAGCATCTGCAACAAACCCACCGAGCTGCCCCCGCTGTCTAGCAGCGTTATCATTGAAGGCATAGGTAACGCCAAATGATAGCTTTGGATCTTCCTCTTTCTCTAAGTCCGATCCAAAGTAATCACCCTTATTTGAGAAATCCCCAAACGGCAGGTATTCTATTCTTCCCGTATAATTGTAGCCCCCCGGGTTATTGGCTGTTACATTTCTGCCTTCTCCTATTGAAATTGCCAATGCTTGCTTTAGTATTCCTTCTCCTAGTTTGCCCTTGTGATGCAACTGTATACCTAAATCCCTGTCAATATTGAATCGGCTATTTACCAAACTGCGATCTACAAATTGAAGTTTCTGTGAAGAGATTACTCGTTCCCGGTTCCCTGGGAGCTTCGTTTGACCAAACCATAAAGCCCAATTCTTTTGGAATTTCCATTTGACGACTGCATCCAAAATGACATTGCTGCCATTGCTAAATTCAGGGCCTGTCCCTCCAATATCTCGATTGCTTAGTCCCAACTCTATCTTATATTCCAACTTCGGATCATAGACAAACCCCTCGAACTTGAACCGTGCACGCCGAATCAATAACTTATCGGACCAGTTGTCGGTGTCAAGATTAAGTTTTCCTTCATAAAGTGTTTGGAACCTTGTGCTAAATTTCATTTTAAATGATTGATCCTTAGCAAGGATAGTAATCCCTTTTCCGAATTTGTTGCTGGTTGAGTCTTGGGCTGAAACCACGGTGCAAAACACCAGGCTAACCGCTAAAAGACATAATTTCATAGTGCTTGGATAATGATGAGGCAAAACTAGTCTTTGATTTAACTTAATAGTTTACCAAATTATTAATTGTATGTTAAGAAATTGTTAACAACCAACTATAGCCCTCTGCATGTATGTCGAGCTGGTAAATTTCAATTCACATCTTACCCATGGATCGATTATATTTATAAGGTTTATATTAAACAAATAGCCCGTGAAATTAGAAAAGGAAAATTCGAAATTTGATGATTTGATTAACAACTTGATTGGCTACCTGGAGACTAAATCGGAATTGTATAAAATTGAAATTAAACAAGAGCTGATCAGGCTTCTGGCCAAACTGATTGCGGCGGTTGTACTTGGTATTTTGCTTATTATTTTTTTGTTGTTTTTAAGTTTAACTTTGGGCAATTATATCAACACCTTATTGGATAGTAGTTTTACAGGCTACCTTGTTATTTCTGGTTTATTTCTCGTTATTTTAGTGATCTTGATTTTACTAAGGAACACGCGAGTTTATCGATACTTTATAGATCTACTCATGGCAAATTATTTCGAACTCGATTCCAAGATCGAAGATGAAGAAAGAAGCTAAGCCATCCACATTATCGCAAAGAAAAGCTCGATTGGAGCAGCAATCGAGCCACTACCGACAGGCACTTGATGCTGACTTAAGTGAACTAAAGCTGGACCTGCGAAGATGGGGTCGCACCTCGCTGATCGTAGCTGGTTCTCTTTATGGGGTCTACAAGCTTGTCAAGTTGCTGCGGGGTTCAGGCGAAGGCCCAATAGAAGGCGCCGAGGTACAAAAGCAAGCAGCTATAGTGCAGCCGGCCAGGGAATCGGTGATCGTGACTAAAATAAAAGAACAAATCGCTTTATTTTTGCTGGCCATCGCTTTGCAAAAGATCAAATCATTCCTAGACGACAAGAAAGATGAAGAAAGCCATTCTGGATAACTTAATTGAGCGCCGCAAAAAAGGGATAAAATCATTTGCTGTGTTGATTGACCCTGATAAGGTGGTGAATACCGGAGAATTGATTAAGCTGGTAAACTTAAGCATTGAGAATAAAATAGATTTTTTCTTGGTGGGAGGCAGCCTGATTACTAGCACCAACTTTGATCATGTGATTGCTTTGATCATGGAAAATAGCAAGCTCCCGGTAATCCTATTTCCAGGGAGCAATATGCATATCAATTATCAGGCTGATGCCATCTTGTTCCTGTCCTTGATTTCGGGGCGCAATCCTGAACTCCTAATTGGGCAACATGTGATTGCTGCTCCTATTGTAAAAAAGAGTGATCTTGAGGTGCTGCCAACCGGCTATATGTTGGTCTCTGCGGGCAACGAAACTACAGTTTCCTACATGAGTAACACTACTCCGATCCCTCATGATAAGCCTTCGGTGGCTGTATGCACTGCCTTGGCTGGGGAAATGTTAGGATTAAGGCTAATGTACTTAGATGCAGGGAGTGGCGCACAATATCCTGTGCCGTCAAAAATGATCCAGTCAGTAAGAAAAACCGTAGAAGCTCCTCTGATCGTAGGAGGGGGAATTGATTCGGTGGACAAGGCACTTACAGTCTTGCAAGCAGGAGCAGATATGATCGTAGTGGGGAATGGTATCGAAAAAAACCCCGACCTGTTGATCGGGGTTTCTGATGCTGTTCAGCAACTTAATCGTACTTTGGACATTAGTATCTAGACGTTCATTAGAGATTCCCTGCGTCGCATTTTGCCTGCAGGAATACCGAACATCATTTTAAACCTTCTACAGAAGTAAGCTGTGTCTTTGTAGCCAACCTCTTTTCCGATGTCTCTGATACTCTTCTTGGTGGTTCGTAACAAACTCACGGCCATCTCCATTCTTTGGTATTCTATGTAATCCTGAGGATTGATACCGGTGAGCATCTTAAAGTATTGTCCAACATAATCTTCTGAGACATTGGCTACATTGGCCAGGGTTTTATTAGTCAGGTCACCACTTAGATGATTCTTGATATAAGCAAATATGTCAATCAACCTAGGGTCTTTGAAGTAGGTACTATTAGTGGCCAATTGCTCTACAAACAGCCCTTGATTCAGGATATGCCTGATAAGTTCTACCACCAAATAGTCCGTGCTAAGCTTGATGATCCTTCCCCTACCTGGCCTTTCCGAATCGTTTTCGGCAAGCACGTCTTTGAGCAATGAGACAACTTTTTCATTGTTCTCAATCACAAACGGTGGTATATCAAGCGAAGCGAAGAAGTTTACCGAATCAAATACTTTTGCATCAAAATTGATATAACTGAAGTTTTCAAAATTGCCGTCCCTGTTACCTTCAAAAGATTGAAAATAAAGCTCTTTACTACTAATGAAGTCGTCATTGGAAAGGGCCAAACCGGCACCATTGCCATACGTTACAGAAAGCATCTTACCTCCCGGGATGAACAGTACGCCTCCCGATTTCACCATTTGATTGTCCTTGCCAAATTTAATCTGACCTTTATTCAAGATGAGTATAGTGTTTTCTACATCGTAGAAATTTGCAATTGTGACGGGTTTTAGAATCCTAATATTATTGGCTTTTATAAACCGCACATTTAAGGATTCTATGATCTTATTATAGTCTTCCATCTATTGAAATATCCGTTGAAAATATAACTATCGCTAACAATAGTTGTACAAAACTAATATAATTCCGGCAAAGTACCAAGCAAGGTAAGTATATTTTTATTTTGATTAGATAGAAAAGCGGGTAAATATCTGCAGCAAAGCAAATTGAAGTATCACTTTAATAGTTCCCGTGATATTACAATTTTCTGGATTTCAGAGGTGCCTTCATATATCTGAGTGATCTTAGCGTCTCTCATCAGTCGCTCTACATGATATTCTTTTACATATCCATAGCCTCCATGTACCTGCACGGCTTCCACAGTAATTTCCATGGCAATTTGAGAGGCATAGAGTTTGGCCATGGCGCTAGCCATGCCATAGTCCCCATTGGTATCCTTGAGATAAGCCGCCTTAAAGCAGAGTAAGCGCGCCGCATCAATCTTGGTAGCCATGTCAGCTAATTTAAATTGAATAGCTTGATGTTGGGAGATCTCCTTACCAAATGCTTTTCGCTCTTTGGAATAAGCAAGGGCTAATTCGTAGGCGCCTGAGGCAATACCTAAAGCTTGAGAAGCAATACCGATACGTCCTCCAGTGAGCGTTTTCATGGCGAATTTAAACCCAAACCCATCCTCTCCTATTCGATTTTCTTTTGGCACTACCATGTCACTAAACATCAATGAATGGGTGTCGGAGCCTCTGATTCCCAGCTTGTCCTCCTTTTTTCCCACTACAAATCCATCTGTCTCTCTCTCTACAATCAAAGCGTTTATGCCCCGGTGTCCTTTCTCCGGATCGGTTTGGGCCATGACCAGATATACTGAAGCAGAATTCCCACTGGTGATCCAATTCTTTGTGCCGTTGACCAAGTAGTGATCACCTTTATCTTCAGCAGTAGTTTTTTGAGAGGTGGCATCCGAACCTGCTTCAGGTTCGGAAAGGCAAAAAGCTCCAATAATTTCGCCGCTGGCCAGCCGTTTTAGATATTTTTCTTTTTGGGCTTCATCACCAAACTTTTCCAGCCCCCAACAGACCAAAGAATTGTTGACTGACATTGCCACCGAAGCGGAAGAATCAATCTTCGATATTTCCTCCATAGCCAGGACATAAGATATGGTATCCATACCTCCGCCGTTATATTTCGGGTCTACCATCATACCCATAAAACCTAGCTCCCCCATTTTTTTGATTTGCTCGGCAGGGAACCTTTGTTGCTCATCCCTTTCGATCACTTCGGGTAAGAGCTCATTTTGGGCAAACTCTCTAGCTGCTTCTTGTACAGCTAGATGTTCTTCGGTCAGTTTAAAATTCATAGTGTAAAGAATCTGGGCTACCTCCGGCCCATGAATATATAAATGTAGTAAAGCAAGGTAGCCAGAGAACCAATTGCAGCCACCACATAGGTGCGGGCGGCCCATTTCAATGCGTCCTTTGCTGCTTCATGCTCCTGACTGGATACGATCCCTTGTTGGTCGATCCAGGCTAGTGCACGTTTGCTGGCATCATACTCTACTGGTAAGGTAACGAATGAAAACAATGTGGTGAAAGCAAACATGGCAATTCCAATCATCAATACAATCGGATTATTGGTAAAGGAAAGTATGGCAAGACCACCAAGAATAACCCACTGCATCCATCTTGAACTTACACTCACGACCGGGACTAATTTGGATCGCATCGTGAGCCAACTGTAAGCGGTGGCATGTTGAACTGCATGCCCTACCTCATGGGCCGCTACTGCTGCCGCAGCTGCGTTGCGAGCAGCAAATACTACCTCGCTCAAGTTTACTGTCTTATTAGCGGGATTATAATGATCTGTCAGCTGTCCCCTTACAGAGATTACCTTGACATCATTAATTCCATGATCTGCTAGCATTCGTTCAGCGATTTCCTGTCCACTCATATTTGATCGCAGCGACATTTGCGAATATTTTTTAAACTTACTTTTTAAGCGGCTACTAACCAGCCAGCTAAAAAGCATGGTTCCTCCGATTAAAATCCAGTATAGCATAACTCTATTATTTTTGTTCTAAATTATTAAAATTTCCATTAAGGAGCTACCTCCCGGCCAGTTCCTTTCTTGTCCACTAATAGTGCAGTAACAACGCTAAACACACCCAAAATCAGTATAACTAATAACTGTGATGAATGTACTAAAAATGCGAAGGTGCCCCCCTCAGCGGCGGCAATTCCATACAATACCAAGCATTGCGTAACCAGACCATGAAAGCTCCCCACGCCACCGGGAACAGGAAGGGCCATTCCGATTCCTCCCATTACCATGATTGACAAACCTACCCTCCAACCCAAACTCATTGTAGCCTCCATAGCGTCAAAGACAACATAGGTCATTATGAAGTAAATGACCCATATCAACACAGAAGTAGCCCAAAATAACCCCTGTTTTTCCACCTTGGTAATGCTGATCAGTCCCTCCCAAATTCCTCTTAGCAGTTGCTTGGCTTTACCAAATAGAGACCTAATATCCAGTGTATTTTTAAATAACCATAACAATGCCAAAAGCAAAATTAATATTGAAAAGCCACCGATCAGCAATATTGGAAGTTTTGAAGCTGCCAAATTGGCTAGTTGGTGCCAGGAATTGTTGGCAAAAACGGTCAGATTGTGCCAAAAATCACGAAATACAACCATTAAAGTGTCAAACTCTAAAAAAAGCGTAAAGACAGTTACCAGCAGAAGCGTCAAAACATCCACCAGTCGTTCAGTTACAACCGTGCCCAAAGAAGAGGTGAATGGTACGTTATCTGATTTTTTGAGCCAGGCACAGCGGGTTACTTCACCCATTCGGGGAAGCACTAGGTTACCTAGGTATCCTACCATCAATCCAGTGAATACATTGAAAAGAGTTGCTTTATTAGCAAAGGGCTGCAGCAATAGTTGCCAGCGAACCGCTCTTAGCAAATAGGCGAAACCGCCTAGGATCATTGAAAATATTACCCAACCGTATTTGACTTTCTTTAAAATAGCAATGACCTCATCGAGGTTGGTATCCCGATAAACGTACCAAAATAACCCCGCGGCCAAGGCCAAGGAAAAAACAAACTTTAGGATTGACTTTAATTTGGAGAGAACCAAGAAAAAAGTTATTGGACCAGGTGATTATTGTGATCAGGAAAAATTATGACCGGCTTGTAATTCTTTGCTTGCTCCAGTTCCATGATACCATAAGCAATTATGATTACCACATCGCCCACTTGCGCACGCCGGGCTGCCGGCCCATTGAGACAAACCACACCGCTACCACGTTCTCCAGGGATAACATAGGTCTCAATGCGCTCGCCGTTGTTTACATTTACTATTTGTACTTTTTGATTTTCAATCAAGTCTGCCGCATCCAAAAGGTCCTCATCAATGGTGATGCTGCCAACATAGTGAAGCTCCGCTTGTGTGATTTTCACACGATGAATTTTTGACTTTAATACCTCTACCAACATTTCTTTTCTCAAATACTTAAAAATTCCAGGTGCAAAACTAACAAATAATTACAAGGTTATCTATCAACCGGACCTTACCGAGATATGCTGCCATACATAATGCTACCTTCTTATTCTCACACGCTTTAATTGGCTGAAGGTTATCGGCATTAACGATTTGAAAATATTCTAGTTCGATTTCTTTGAATTTTTTCAAATGTTTCCGGAAGGTTTTGCGTGCTTTAGGAATATCCCCATCTTGTTTAAGCTGTGAAGCAGCCAACCTAAGCCCCTCATATAATCTCGGCGCTACTTGCCTTTGCTTCTTTGTTAATCGCTGGTTTCTCGAGGAAAGAGCTAATCCATCGTCTTCTCGTATTATTGGTATTTGTTCAAGAGTCAGATCAAATCCGAAATCATTAACCATTTGCTGGATAATAATATACTGTTGAAGGTCTTTTTGACCAAAGTAAGCACGATGGGGTTTTACTTGATGAAACAACTTGGCCACAACTATGGCTACCCCACTGAAATGACCCGGCCGATGCTTGCCTTCCATGTGGCTGGCTAAGGATCCGAAGTCAAATTTCAACTCTGTTGGCTGGGGATACATTTCCTTATCAGACGGGCAGAACAAGACATCACAGCCAAGGGATCTCAACTGCCTTTTATCTTTGTCCAGATTCCTGGGATATTTTTTCAGATCACTTGCCCGGTTGAACTGGGTTGGGTTTACATAAATACTGCAGACAGTAATGTCATTCTTTTTCTGACTGGCTGCGATCAGTGAGAAGTGGCCGCGATGTAGTGCGCCCATGGTAGGCACCAGCCCAATGGTCTTATTGGCTACTTTTTGCTTAAACAGATAGTTGGTTAAAGGTTTGACCCGGTCAAACGTGATCATCTAAAGGTGAGCTAGCTTAAGGTAAACAGCAATAAATCTAGAGGTTAAAAGAAACAATATCTTGAAATGAGGCAAAAATTTTGTAATTTTGTAGTCCCGTAATGAATATAAATAAAAACCACACCAATTATGTCTAAACTTAGAATACTTTATGTAGCCAGTGAAATCAATCCATTCCTGCAAACCTCCGAAGTAGCAGACTTCGTCAGGAAGTTGCCCCAAGCTATGCAAGAGAAAGGAATGGAGATTAGAATTTTAGTACCTAGGTTCGGAATAATCAATGAGAGAAAGAACAGGTTGCATGAAGTAGTTAGGTTGTCTGGAATAAATATAGCAGTGGGTGAAGAAGAGAAGCCGTTGGTAATTAAAGTAGCCTCCATACCGAATGCGAAGTTGCAGGTCTATTTTATTGACAATGAAGACTATTTTCATAGAAAATCCGTTTTCCATGACAAAGAAGATAAGTTCTATGAAGACAATGATGAGCGAGCGATCTTCTTCTGTAAAGGAGTGATCGAAACTGTAAAGAAATTGGGATGGGCACCTGACATTGTTCATTGCAACGACTGGATCACTAGTCTGATACCAATCTACTTAAAGACCACTTATCGGAACGATCCTATATTCAAAAATTCTAAGACTATTTTTACTATTTATGACAACGCATTTTCTCACAAGTTCAGTCAAAATATGATTGAAAAGGTGAAGATGATGGATATTGAGGACAGCATGTTGCAGCATTTGAAATCGGCGGATTTTGAAGGTTTGATCAGCCTGGGCGCTGAGTATGCTGATGCTGTGATCAAAGCAGAGGAAGAAGTGAGCGAAAGCCTCAACAAGTTGTTTAAATCATTGGACGAACAAAACAAGGTGGACACCATTGAGCGGGATGAAAACTTTGTTGATTCTTATTACAACTTATATAATGAGTTGGTTGGATAAAAAAAAGACAACTACATATTGGATTGGGCTGATTATTACATCAGCCCTTTTTTTAGTTAATTGCGAGGATCCAAATGAGGTTGGATTGAACATTGTACCCCCTCAGGATAACCTGGGCGTCCAATTTATTGACCTTCAGCTTGGCGGCAGCACGGTGTTGCTAGATAGTGTGGAAACCTCCGGTACAACTATTCTTATGTCCGGAAAATACGAGGACGATCTTTTTGGCTCCATACAGAGCCAATTTTCCACACAGTTTTTTCCTTTAAGTGCGCTGCCCTCTTCATTTACTGACGTTGATTCAATCCAGCTGCAGCTGAGGATCAACTATTTTCATGGCGATGATTTTAGTCAAGAACCACAGTCCTTTAGTGTCCATCAGCTAACTGAAAACCTATATGATAGTTTAGATTACTACGGTTTCCAAACTACCGCTTTTGACCCGATAAGTATCGGAGATACAGCGGTACTTTTTGAGCCTGAAATTGATAGTCTCCTGACCATCAACTTAACCTTTCCAGACACTACCTTACTAAACGCATCGAGAAACTTTACCTCTGGTGATATTGAAGCTTTTTCAGAAGCCATAAAAGGATTGACCCTGGTTCCGGACCAAAGCAATACCGCAATAGTAGGATTCGATCCGGATGCTGTCTCCACACATGTTACTATTTTTTATACTACAAATGATAGCGTGGTTAATAGATATCAATATCCTTTAGGTGTTTCGCCAACCAGGCCACAGGGACCTGCTCAATATAACAATATTACAGCGGATAGATCTGCTAGCTCATTATCGGAGTTGACCGTACCATTCATGCCTTTTGAAGACCCTAATGGTGATCTTTACCTACAAACTGGCACGGGTATTATTCCAAAGTTGGATTTCCAATCTTTTTTTGATTTTGTACAAGCCGATACTACTGGAACAATTTTGGTTAACGAGGCGCAATTGGTATTTAGAAACTTAAAGGGCATTGGTGATAACCTCCAACCTCCAGCTGAAACTGCATTTTTCTTCTCCGACTCCGACAGCCGATTATTAGATATAGATACTTCAAGTTCGTTTATTCCGGGAAGTATTCAAACCGATCAAATTTACATCGGTGCAGCCGAATTGGATATTAGCCCACTGATATTGAGAACGACTTCCAGTAGGGCGATTCTAGACACTACCAGTTTGGACTACGATGCAGAAGTAGGCCTATTTCTACAAGGCATTGCCGATGGTAAACTGACCGAGGAACAAGTGAAGGACGTGTTAATATATCCTTTCAGTTTTGTTTCAGAGGGTCGGCTTGTACAGAGTAACGGTCGAAATTTAGACCGCTTTGTTGTAAATTCAAATGATATTCGCTTAAGGATCTACTATACTTTTCTACGATAAGTCTATTTTTTTTTAGTTTCCTATTTGAGTTTTTATAATGTGTGGAATAGTTGCTTA
>JBPCUG010000513.1:0-3487 GCA_051011275.1 Cyclobacteriaceae bacterium
ATACAGAAGAAGCTGTTAAACCAGTTGCATCAAAGGTCCCAAGCTCATAAGGGTTTAGTTCTATTTTGAAAGTGATTTTAGGGCACGTAATACCTTGCGCCCTCTGCTTTTAAATCCTGCTGATCCATAGGGCAATTGGTCTTCAATAAGAATTTGCAGTTCGTTACTTAGTTCAGGTATTCTTTTGGTCAGGTTAAGCAAGACCGTCATAGAGAAAACCTTTATGGCTATTGGCTCTTTTGAAGAGCTTAGATAGCCAAAGCAAATGTCTGCAACTTCTCCTTCCAGAGACTTGGGAATATCCAAATCTTGCCAGAGCCTCAGCGTATTGCGCTTAAGTGCAACCGATACAGGCCCTTGAAGTTTCTTAACCAAAATAGGGAAGTAAGGAAGTATCATAGAAGCGTTTACCTTCAAGCATAGCATAATAGGCCAACTCACTCTTTGTATGATGCGATACGGTTCCGTAAGGTACAATGTCATCAATTCCTTGAATCTTTTTGGGTCTTGGCCAACATAGTCCGCAATGCGTTGCGCTCGTTCTTTTGAATGCCCTTTGTAGATTTCTTTCCTGATGTCCACGGAAGTCTTATTTTAGAAGTTGATAAAGCTGCTAATCTAGTAAAATCAGTCTAACCATAACAAACCTACTGTAGATATGCTTTAAAGTTGGTTTTGATTTTTAATATTGCAATGACTATCACAAGTTGTGGATGTTTTGTCAGTACCTAGCTATGCCTGAATTACCTGAAGTTGAAAACTACC
Organism: Cyclobacteriaceae bacterium; assembly: GCA_051011275.1. Classification (GTDB taxonomy): domain Bacteria; phylum Bacteroidota; class Bacteroidia; order Cytophagales; family Cyclobacteriaceae; genus JBPCUG01. The sequence goes on from JBPCUG010000513.1 coordinate 766, forward strand.
GGATTTATATAGAGGGGACGGTATTGGATTGTCCTATTTCTGCTATTGAAGTACTGGATTACCGACTTATTAAAAAGCCGGAACCTGCTTTTCAAAAAGCCTTGGTTAATAATAAATTCATTAGTACAAAACGTGTGGGCAAGTATCTGTTTCTCCTAACTACTAGTGATGCTATTATGGTCATGCACTTTGGCCTTACCGGGAACCTTGAATACTTCAAAGATGATGAGGACAGGCCTAAATATGCACAAGTGCTGCTTCATTTTGATAATGGTTTCACTTTAGCATACTTATCTCGCAGAAAGTTCGGCTGGCTGGATCTCACCAACAGTGTAGAAGATTTCAGGAAACTAAAGAAGCTTGGAAAGGACGCTACTGAGGTTACTTTTGAGGAGTTTTACCAGCCTCTAAGGAAAAGTAAAGCTCCGATCAAACCTCGATTGCTAGATCAGAAGCACTTTGCCGGAGTGGGCAATTGGATAGCTGATGAGATCCTATATCAAAGCCAAATACATCCTGAAACCAGGATCGATAAATTAAGCGAAACAGATTTCCAATTGTTGTATGATAAAATGCAACACATTTTGTCGGTGGCCTTAAAACACCAAGCGGTATTTAACAAATTTCCAGATTACTTCTTGATCCATAATAGAAAAGATGGAGGGACATGTTTCCACACAGGAGAAGAGTTAGTGCGCCTTGAAGTAGGAGGGCGGGGCACGTTCGTCTCTCCAAAATGGCAGCCAATAAAAACTTAATAGTTGTTGCTATTCAACTGTATTTCTCCCATCACCTTGTTGATCTGATGTGACATATACTGATCCTCCCTTTCACTAAGGGTTTCAAAAGAATCATCTTTCACCAAAAGTGCCAAGGCCAAATGTGCTACTGCGGGAAAGATAGCCCCAAGAGTGAACCAAACCCAGAAAGAACGCCCATAGCAATGAGCAGAATACCCTGCCACCAGCGGTATGGTCAGGTAGAAAAGGAAACCGACTAATAAAAAGTCAACGATCAAGGCTGATAATCTTAAGTAATAAAGATACAATAGGAGAATGAGAAATGGTTGCGTTTTGAGCAAATGTGTTTTGCAAGGTTTGTTTAAAACAAAACCAATTGCTGCCCTTTATTTTTTTGTTGTTTCGTATTTTTAGTTGGGCCTACAAAACCTTTCACCGTGCGTCCACCATACAAATGAGACTTAGCTTTTTCTCTGGCTATGATTCGATCAAAGTTGTTATTCGGGATAAATGATTCCTCAAGTTTCACGGACAGGCTATGCAGTTTTTTAAGGGCTTTTGTCTTGTCGGTTAAGCCAATCTTAGCGCGATTTATAGCATTATTCAAATGATCTATGGTTTGGTCGTACACCTTGGTTGGCACAGGAAAGGGGTGACCATCCTTGCCACCATGTGCAAAAGAAAATCTGGCGGGATCGCTGAACCTGCTTGGTGTGCCATAAATCACTTCACTTACTAAAGTAAGCGACTGTATGGTTCTTGGGCCCACGCCCTGTAAAAGTAGGAGGGACTCAAAGTTGCTTGGACCTGTTTCATGAGCCAGGGCAAGAACACTTCCCAATCGCTTTAAGTTCAGGTTGGCAGACTTCACCTCGTGATGTCTTGGCATTACAAGCTTGGCAATTTCCGGCAAGATCCTTTTTGGGGCTTCTCTGGTGACCTCCAGCAAACCCTCTCGCGTTGGGTTCGCTTTTTTATGAGTAAGGTTGAGAATTTGTCCTTTGTTTTGGCCGTATACAGACGTGTGTGGCTCTTCGATAAAAGATTCAAAGTCGGTGGAATGCCAATGATATCTTCGTGCCATTCGAGTCGATTGATCCATGCCTTGTTGCACTACAGCCCACTCCCCAGAACTGCTTAAAATGAATGAATGCAAATACAATTGAAAGCCATCCTGAATGGCAGTATTGTCAACTTTTGCGCTGAGTTTACTGCATCGGACTAGATGGTTCCCGTCAAGGCCTGTTTGATCCGCGATTGCCAACAGCTCGCTTGGCGTCTGCCTCGAATGCTTCCCTCGTCCACCGCAAATATAGATGCCCAACTCCTTCGATCGCGGATTGATAGCGGTCTTTAGCGCGCCCATTACTGATGTAGTAATCCCTGAAGAATGCCAATCCATACCAAGAACGCACCCAAGCGATTGGAACCAAAATGGATCACTCAAACGTCGGAATACCTCTTCTTTGCCATACTCCACAACAATGGCCTCCATAATAGCCCCACCCAAAATGCTCATGCGCTTAGCCAACCATTTTGGTACTCGGCCGTGGTGAAGGGGTAAGTCTGCATGCCGTCGTGGTTTCATAATACTAATATAATTAGTTTTATACTAAATACTAATTATAATTCTGATCAAAGAACAATCTGATCATCTTGAGGTGAGCCACCGGCAGTGAGAAAGCATCTTAATGTTCTTACTGAGGCTGGCTTGATCACCTTTTGGAACCAAGGACATGAGAGATTATACTACCAGATTTAAGACCATTAAGTAGTCCATAACGGCTGAGCTTCTATGAAAATTCTGAGGATAAAAAAGGTAGATAGCTTCAGTACTATCTGAACCAACAACAATATGGATCATTTTTTTGGTAGCTGGTTGATAAATGTCAAGACCGCATGGCTAAAGGCATGATTCGAATCACCGGCTACCATATGACCCGCCTCAGATACGTCTACACTTTGAACATGAGGTACTGCCT
>JBPCUG010000514.1:0-6002 GCA_051011275.1 Cyclobacteriaceae bacterium
GGGACCGCCGCCCTAAACTATTCACCCGCAGTTGCCGAAGCCTATTTTCAACAAGTACCCTTGTTAATTCTGACCGCTGATCGACCATCCGAATGGTTGGAGCAGCAGGATGGCCAGACTATTTTTCAAAATGAAGTCTATGGCAGACATGTAAAAAAAAGTTATCAACTCCCTTCCTCATTAGATCTTGAAATAGCAGAATGGCAAACTTCAAGAATATTCAATGAAGCTATAAATTTAAGCCAGAGTCAACCGCCTGGCCCCGTACACATTAACCTGCCACTTAGAGAGCCACTTTATCCCAGTAGAAAAACAAAATTAAAGTTCGATAACAAACAGAAAATCACAAGTTTAAGTAATGCTGAGACAACTATTAGTTCGAATAGTTGGAGGGAGATACTCGATGAGTGGGATCAACATGAAAACAAGCTAGTTTTAATTGGGCAAAACCCTTATGATCCAGAATTATCGCAGCATCTCGACACTTTTTGCCGTAAACAACAAGTACCTATAATTGCAGAGATCACCAGCAATCTCGCTGATTTGGATTTGGTTATTCATCACAGCGAACTCCTTCTTCAGGGAGCCCGACCATCTGTACCGGATCTGCTTATAACTGTTGGTCTTTCTGTATTATCAAAACAACTCAAACTTTACCTACGCAACAATCTTGTTAAGGCACATTGGCATGTTGCTCCTTGTTTACAAGCCCCTGACACCTTTCAGTCCCTAACCAGGATAATTCCGACTAGTGCCAGTTATTTTTTTGAAGAACTAAATACTAAGGTTAAAAAGCCAGATCAAGAAAGCTATCAAGCCATTTGGCAACAGAGAGAAGATACTACCAAGATACTCCTAGACGAGTTCCTTTCGACAAATCAGTTCTCAGAGCTACAGATCGTGCAGGAGCTTATTGCAAGGCTACCAGATCAATCGAATCTAATGCTAGCTAATAGTATGCCTATACGATGGGCAAATATAACGGGAGCTGCTCGGCTAAATAAAGGGGTACAGGTATTCGCTAATCGTGGTACAGGAGGTATTGATGGCAGCAACAGTACTGCAGTAGGGCTCTCACTGGCTAGCGCAAAGCTGACCCTCTTAATCACCGGGGACATGGCATTTTTTTATGATAGAAATGCTTTTTGGCATCAACATCCGTTGAAAAATCTACGGATTGTTTTACTAAACAATCACGGAGGTGTGATCTTTCGATTGATTGATGGGCCTTCAGATCAACCTGAATTGGAAAATTATTTTGAAACTAATCAAAAGCTATCAGCAAAAAATACCGCGGAGGATTATAACTTTGAGTACGCCGTTTGCGGGGACAGTAAAGGCTTTCAAGATAGCCTAGAAAGTTTCTTTGATCAGAGCGATAGGCCTAAGATCATTGAAGCGATTACTTCCAAAGCCGGAACGGAAAAAATGTTCCAAAAACTTATAGATCTAATTACCAAAGCCAATGACTGACATTTCCTGGGAACCAATTAAAACTTATTCTGATATCAAGTTTGAGCAGTATCAAGGTATTGCCAAAATTACTATCAATCGCCCTGAGGTATATAATGCGTTCAGACCTGAAACTAACATACAGATGATCGAAGCAATGGATATCTGTAGGGAGAAAAATGAGATCCGCGTGGTGATCCTAACTGGAGAGGGGGACAAGGCTTTTTGTTCCGGTGGTGATCAAAATGTGAAAGGTCGAGGTGGTTACATGGGAGAAGATGGTGTGCCTCGTCTGAATGTACTCGACTTGCATAAAAGAATACGATCATTGCCAAAACCTGTAATTGCCATGGTAAATGGTTATGCTATTGGCGGCGGTCATGTATTACATATTGTCTGCGATCTAACCATCGCTTCTGATAACGCCCGCTTCGGGCAAACAGGTCCTAAGGTGGGAAGTTTCGATGCCGGATTCGGATCATCCTACCTAGCCAGGCACGTTGGGCAAAAAAAGGCAAGAGAGATATGGTTCCTCTGCCAACAGTACACCGCACAGGAAGCCGAGAAGATGGGAATGGTTAATAAGGTAGTTTCATTAGCTGAGTTGGAACCTACTACAGTAGAGTGGTGCAATATTATGATGCAGCGTAGTCCCATGGCTCTGAGAATGATCAAAAGAGGCCTCAATGCAGAGCTAGATGGTCAATCGGGAATTATGGAACTTGCAGGCGATGCCACCTTGATGTTTTATTTAATGGATGAAGCTCAAGAAGGCAGAGATGCGTTTATAGAGAAGAGAGATCCGGATTTTTCTAGATTTCCAAAATTTCCTTAATACCTATTCGTGCCAGGGCAGCTATTTATTGATGAACAACAAATTTATTTCACTGAAATTAAAAAAGGACGGTTCGAAAAAAACAAGTTTAGCAGCTATGCGAACTTCATCCTGGATTTCTGTCAAAGGTATTTAAATAACAAACCCGAGTTTCAGATAACTACCTCCGGAAGCACCGGTTTGCCTAAGGCCTTGAGATTAGACAGGGACCAAATGCAGGCAAGTGCTCATATGACAGGCAGATCTCTGAATATTAACAAAAGTATCAATGCGCTCCTGTGTATCAATGCCACTTACATAGGTGGAATAATGATGTTGGTGCGCGCTATGGAATTTGAATGGAACTTAACTGTTCTAGATCCTAAAGCAAATATATACCATTCCAGTCTTCCGAATTTTCACTTTATGGCATTGGTCCCATTGCAGCTGGCAGAAATTGCTGCCAATCCCGAGGCAACAAATTGGGCTCAGCAAGCGTCTATGATTATTGTAGGGGGTGCACCGGTAGACCTAGGATTAGAAGCAAAAATAAGATTATGGACTGTGCCTGTTTACCTAACCTTTGGCATGACTGAAACGGTTTCACACATTGCTCTGAGATGTATCACCGGTAGTTCTCAAAGTCAGTTTTACTCTTTGCTGAGCGGAGTAGCAATGAAAACTGATGATCGAGGTTGTCTAATGTTAAAATCCAAAGTGACTAAGAATCTATGGGTCACTACAAACGATCTAGTGGAAGTGAAGGATAAAGAACATTTTCGTTGGTTGGGAAGAGCAGATAATGTTATTAACTCCGGTGGTCATAAAGTGATTCCAGAAGTGGTGGAAAAGGAGATCAGCGCGGTCCTAATAAATCAAGGAATCAGTAATGACTTCTTCGTTGCCGGGCTATCTGACCCTAAACTGGGGCAAAAGGTAACATTGATAATTGAAGGGGAATCAAGGGACTTATTAAAGATAATTCAGGTAAATTTAAAGGATAAGTGTCATCCTTATGAAATTCCTCGTTCAATCCTCTTTATTGAGCAATTTTCTAGGACTAGAAACCAGAAAATACAAAGAAAAAGCACCTTAAGAGAGGCATAATCGCTGCCGATTCAGGGAATAAAACAATCGAAAAGCAAAGGTGATTCATCGAAAATACTTTTACTTTTGACCAAGAAAGAATAAAATTTGCTTAGTGTTTGGCAGATATATGTATTTAACCATGAAATACAATTTCATTAAAAGTCCACGGTTTGGCTTCAGCCAAGTGCTACTTCCACTTGTTTTGCTCGTTGCCGGTTGTTCCTATGACAACTATTCAACCGTTAATAGTGACCCTTTGGCAAAAAGCAGTACTATTAAGCTGAAATTACGTGCTGAGCAAGTAGATGGAGAAGCGGGGGCTCAGATTGGAGCCTATATGGATCACCAGCTTGCCGAATATAGCAAACTTGATGATGCTACTGGTAAAAGAGAAGCACAAGGTATCCATCTAACCATAGACTCCAAACTCTTCTTCGATGCCAGTTCACATACTTTAAAGGAAGAGGGTAAAGCCACATGCCAAGACCTACATAGCGTTTTTAAAGGGTCACCGGATAGTGAGATGTTAGTAGAGGTCCATACCGATGATATCGGATCGAGATATTACAACCAAGGGCTATCTGAACGCCGCGCCAACAGTATATCCGAGTATTTAAATTCACTTGGTGCTTCTTCACAAAACATAAGCTTTAAATCCTATGGAGAGGATCAGCCCAAGGCCGACTCCAGCTTCGGACCGGGGCGCGACAGTAACCGCAGAATTGAAATTGCCATTTATGCTGGCAATCGATTAAAAGAACTTGCTCAATCAGGGAAAGCACTTTAGCTAGTTTCAATCTAATTTTATTAATCGATTAGGAGCGGTGCTTCTATTTTTTAACTAAAACAAACAATTATGAACAGGTTTAATTTTTTACTAACAATATCATTGGTTGGCACCCTGTTATTTGGATGTGCCAATTGGAGTAAGACTGCAAAAGGTGGTGTGATTGGTGCTGCTGCAGGTGGGGCTGTTGGAGCAGTGGTGGGCAAAGTAGCTGGTAACACAGCCCTAGGCGCCGTGATAGGTGCCAGCGTTGGCGGAACGGCCGGGATCTTAATTGGTCGTCGAATGGATAAGCAAGCTGCCGAGATGCGCAAGGACCTTGAAAATGCTAAAATTGAAAGAGTGGAAGAGGGAATTATCGTTACTTTCGACTCTGGTATTTTATTTGATTTTGATAAATCAGATTTGAAATCCGCGGCCAAGGCGAACATCAGTGATCTTGCCACTACCCTGCAAAAATATGATGATACCAATGTAATGATTGTTGGACATACAGATAGTAAGGGGGCTGATGATTATAATCAAACTCTTTCGGAAAAAAGAGCTTCGGCAGTTAGTGCCTATGCACAATCACAGGGTATCACAGTCACGCGCATAGAGAAGCGTGGACTAGGTGAAAAAGAACCTATCGCGTCTAACGATACTGACGCCGGTAGAAGCCAGAACAGGAGAGTAGAGATCGCTATTTATGCTAATGAAAAGATGCAGAAAGCGGCGAAACGAGGCGATTTGGAAGTAAATTAAGAGCTGCTTTATAAAATTTAATTGGTTTAGTGTCTAGCGCCTTGGTGGCAAGATTATATTGACCTCCAAGGCACTATGACACTAATTTTTTATCAGGTGAAAAACCTAAAATAAGGCTTGACTACCTAGCCTTCAATTTGTTCACCTCTTTTTGCAAGCTTTTCACTACATCAGCTAATTTCTCAAACGACAGATCATTACCAGCTGCCGGGTCAGGGAAGTCGATACTGATATACGCTTTTGCTGCCCATACCTCGAGTAGGTCTTTTCCAGCTATTTCGTATGGCGCATAAGAGCGGTTGTCAGAAACCAAAAACAGTTTCTTATTTTCCTTTAAGTAGTTAAATACCCGTTTGTAAACTATACCCTCATTCTGTGTAAGCAGCACATAAGTCTGTCCATTTTTAATCTCATTCCAATCTGCCAAGTACTCGCCAACTACGATAGTTCCGGATCTTAAGGGAAGCATCGAATCACCGCTAATCTCGAAAGCTCGATAAGTACCATTTCTAGGCAAGCTAGGCAAGCGAAATTTTGGCAACTCTACCACATATTCCGGATCCGCATAGCCATTTAGATAGCCTGCTGCAGCCTTTTGAGGAACTAGTTCGATATTCTCTTTTTCCTCCTTATCTACAGTCAATGAAAGGACCCTTAACTGATCTCCTGACCAACGTCTGCGTTCCTCCTCAATCTCCAACTCTCCTTTATCAAAGTTGATCAGATCCTTGCTGATCAAAGCATCAACTGATATTTGAAATAACTCAGCCAGTTTAACCAGATTGTGCAACCGAGGATCAGCTCGTCCCTCTTCATACGCACCGACTAAAGATCGCTTGATTCCAATCGCTTCTGCAAGCCCTCCCTGGGTAAGTCCCTTTTGTTTTCGTAACCACTTGATATTTTCGCTTATCAAAGTCATCGTTGATTTTTAGATAAAAATAATTGCTTCTTTTTCTACTAGTCTTGAAAGATCATAAATCCGGTATCCATCGGCGCCTCTTTGCCAACAGCATACAAGTGGGAATGGTAGTATTCATCAGCCTCTTCATGTAAATATAATCTACTTTTAATAGTAGTGACCACCTCCTTAAGTGTATCTTTGGGATTGACAAG
>JBPCUG010000515.1:0-3579 GCA_051011275.1 Cyclobacteriaceae bacterium
AAGTCAATTTTCAAAACGGCCTCGGAAAACCTGACACCGGTTCAGCTGGAGCTTGGAGGTAAGGCACCCTGTATAGTTTTTGCGGATGCCGATCTAGACATTGCCGTAGCAGGAGCATTTCATTCCAAGTTTGACAATTGCGGCCAGGTCTGCACATGTAACGAGCGCATGTATATCCATGAAGACATTTACGACGTTTTTATGGAGCAATTCATGACTAAAGTAAGGGCATTGAAAGTTGGTGACCCAATGAATCCCGATACGGATTTAGGTCCTAAGGTAAACCGCAGTGAAATCGATAACATGGAACATTTGGTGGCAATGAGTCTTGAGGAAGGAGCCACCATAGCCTACGGAGGTAGCAAGCCTGAGGGACCTACCTTCGAGAAAGGATTTTGGTTTGAACCAACAGTCATTACCAATGTTGCTCAAGATATGACTATTGTTCATGAAGAATCTTTTGGTCCTATTTTACCGGTGATCAAGTTTAAAGATTTTGATGAGGTAATGGGCTTAGCCAACGATTGTAAATATGGTTTAGCCGCTATGGTCTTCACCAAGGATATGGCCACTATCCTCAAATGTAAAGATGAGCTTGAGTTTGGTGAAATCTACGTTAATAGGGGCCATGGTGAGCAACACCAAGGTTTTCACAACGGCTATAAACTCAGCGGAACCGGCGGTGAGGATGGGAAATATGGCTTTGAACAGTATTTGGAGAAGAAAACATTTTATGTCAAGTTTTGAAGCGGGTGTGCTTTAAATTTTTCTAAGTGTAATGCCAAACAAGATAAAATACATACAAGTACGCCACTTTAATATACCCCTGCCAGAAGTACTATCTGATGCAAAACATGGGGATCACACACACTTTGAATTGATAACAGCAACGATTACCCTATCGGATGAAAGTGAGGGTACAGGATATACATATACTGGTGGAAGAGGAGGTCATGCTATAAAAGCATTGCTAGAAAATGATATAGTTCCAGCTCTAATTGATAAGGATGCCTCACAGATCGACGCTATCGCTGATTTTTTAGAGTGGCACTTTCACTATGTTGGGAGAGGAGGAATTGCCTCATTTGCCACTTCGGCCATTGACATCGCACTCTGGGACTTAAGATGCAAAAAAGCAGGGCAGCCACTCTGGAAAATGGCCGGTGGAACTAAAACTAATAATACCTGCAAGGCGTATTGCGGTGGGATTGATTTGGGTTTTCCTATTAACAAGTTGCTCGGAAATATTGAAACATATTTGGCAAATGGTTTTAATGCTGTAAAAATCAAAGTTGGCCGTGATAAACTGGAGGAAGATCTTGAAAGGATCAAAGCAGTTCGCGAGCTCATTGGCCCGGATATAACATTTATGGTAGATGCCAACTATTCAATGAGTGTGGAGCAGGCTATTGAAGCAGCCAAGGCCTTTAAGCCTTTTAATATCTACTGGTTTGAGGAACCAACCATTCCTGATAACTACCAAGGCTATGCTGAGATTGTGGATGCTACTGGCATACCGTTGGCTATGGGAGAAAACCTTCACACCATTCATGAGTTTGAATACGCATTTGAGCAATCCAAGCTCTCTTTTATTCAACCTGACGCTTCCAACTGTGGTGGCATTTCAGCATGGCTTAAGGTAGCGGCACTTTCCCGAAAGTATGGCCTGCCGGTTTGTTCTCATGGTATGCAGGAATTACATGTGAGTTTGGTCTCTGCACAGTCGAACGCAGGTTGGCTAGAGGTTCATAGTTTTCCCATTGACGAATATACTGCCAGACCGCTGTTAGTTGAAAACCACCAGGCGGTTGCTCCAAATGAACCTGGAATAGGTGTGGCATTTGATTGGGAAAAACTCAAGCCATATGAAATCACATCGGAAAAACAACTACATTAACCGATTATAAATGGGCAGAATAATACGTATATCATTCCAACTATTGTTTATCTTATTATGTGCTTGTGGCACACCAACACAACAGGAAGCAATGTCTACAGAAGAGCAAATACCTCAATTGACGGAAGACCAGATCGATCATTTGGGTATCACCAACCCTGATAAGCTTAGCGCTGCAAGCAAGCGAGCCTTGGAATGGCCCGACATTGGTAACGAATGGTTTGGAGAGTTCCAAGTTTTTGATTTAAAAGGTGATCTGGCCTACGAAGAAGGAATAGTACGTCGAGATCCAAGTGCGTTGATTTTTGAAGAAGGAAAATACTTTGTATGGTACTCAAAAAGCACCGGTCCTTCGCAGGGGTTTGGAGGAGATATCGAAAGAGATAAAGTATTTCCTTGGGATAGATGCGATATTTGGTATGCCACTTCAGAAGATGGTTGGACCTGGAAAGAAGAAGGCCCAGCTGTAACCAGAGGTGAGATAGGCGCTTATGATGACCGGTCCGTTTTCACAGTGGAGATCATGGCTTATGAAGGTAAATATTATCTTTGCTATCAGACGGTAAAATCACCTTACAATGTTCGTGTAAAAAATCAAGTTGGTCTGGCCTGGGCCGATTCGCCTCATGGCCCTTGGACAAAAAGTGAAGAGTCCATATTAAGTCCTGCGGACAATGGCATTTGGAAAGGGGAAGGGCAAAATCGCCGTAACGTGATTAAGAAGGGGGATTTCGATAGCCACAAAGTGCATGACCCATGTATCCTACCCTACCAAGGCAAGTTTTACCTTTATTATAAAGGAGAGCAAATGGGGGAAGAGATCACTTTCGGTGGTCGTCAGATCAGGCATGGAGTTGCTATTGCTGATAATCCCCTTGGACCTTATGTCAAATCTCCATACAACCCAATATCGAACAGCGGACATGAGATATGTGTCTGGCCATTCAAGGACGGAATAGGATCGTTGATCACTACTGACGGACCGGAAAAGAATACCATTCAATGGGCGCCGGATGGAATTAATTTCGAGATCCAATCAGTGATTAAGGGAGCACCGCATGCGATCGGATTGAACCGTTCCCTTGAAAATACTGATACGGAACCTTTCAAAATTTTCGAATGGGGATTGACCCACCAATACAAAACTGGCGACTACCAGTATATCCGTAGATTTAGTGGCAAACGTCGAACTACTCATGTCGCAAAAGGAGAGACGGCAAAAACTCAGTAGAGTCAAGCTTCCACAAAAAGGAATGAAAAGTAGAATTTGAAAAGAAAGTATATCTCACAATATTATTAGTAATGATCACGAACAACCAGAAACAACTTAAAAATCTGCTACCTATATTCTTAATTGGTATTTTTTGTCACACCAGCTTGTTGGCACAGGTAAAAGTGTATGAAGGAAAAGAGGTAATACCTACCTATAAACGAGGGGCAGATGAAGTAAGCCCCATTTTCTACACGGGAAGAAGTGTGCAGGGGGCGCAGGGTAAAGTCTATCCTTATCCATCACAAACCAAACTGGGCGACTCGCTTTCAGATGTGACCTATGACATGGTGTATTTGGAAAATGAGTATGTGAAAGTCAAGATTCTACCCGCATTTGGAGGGAGATTGTTTTCCGCAATTGACAAGACAAATGGTCACGAAATGTTTCATACTAATAGTGTGATAAAACC
>JBPCUG010000516.1:0-3860 GCA_051011275.1 Cyclobacteriaceae bacterium
TGGAACTTCCCTGATTCGGTGCTGGTAGAAAAGCTAGAGAGGATCATTACAATCCAACGAGATTTTTGGAATGACCATAGTGATGACTATTATTCGGTCACACTTATCCCATTGACTGACACATCTCAATGTTGTTCTTACATGGGCACCGGGCTCACACATAGCTTCGCTACTTTTGCCCATGATTTCAAAGGTGTTGTGCAGGGATTTGAATATCTGTTTAGCCATGAGCTAATGCACCACTGGATCGGTACCGCCATTCAAAACGATGAGCCGGAGGAATTGAAATATTGGTTTTCAGAGGGCTTTACCGACTATTTTACTCAGCTGATCTTACTGGAATGTGGTTTCGTTGATCACGAAGGGTTTGTTAGTAATATTAACAAGATGCTAATGGATCATTACGCTTCTCCAGTTCGAGAAGCGACCAATCAAGAAATAAGAACAGGATTTTGGCAGGACCAGGAACTGGAGAAGCTGCCTTACCGAAGGGGTGCAATTTTTGCGCTTTATCTTGATGGAGCTATAAAGTTACATTCTGATAATAAGCATCAGTTGAAAAATGTTATGGAGGAGCTACTTCACATTTGCAGAAAAGAGAACCTGTTGTTGAGCGATAGTTTGTTCCTTGGCATCACCCAAAAATATCTTAATAGGGACCTAAAGGAATTTATGAAATCGCATGTTGAGCAAGGGCAGTTGATTAGATTATCCTCAAATAGCCTAGGTTCAAATTTCACGCTTACCTACCAACCTGTACAACAGTTTGATTTGGGTTTTGATTTTGAACAAAGCAGAGTGACACAACAAGTGACAGGAGTCAGTATCGATTCCCGGGCTTACCAAGCCGGCTTGCGGGATGGTCAGCAATTGACTGGATACAGTGTTGCCTTTGGAGATGTAAAAAAGCCTGTCGAACTTACCGTGAGTTCCAATGGGGCAGCCAAAATCATCAAATATTGGCCCCTCCAAGACAAACCCGAGTTAGGACAGGTACCGCAATTTGTATATAACCCGAGGGCTGACCTCGCTCCCTAAGAATTTAACTTTCCTTAGCTCGATCCAGAACTACAAAGTCAAACTCATAGGCATGATTCGGGTCGATAGGATGTGTAATTCTGCTGCTTTCTTTCCATTCTGATCGATCAAACTCAGGAAAGTAGGTGTCCCCTTCAAAGTCTGATTTGATTTCTGTTAGGTATAGACGATCGGCAATATTCAAAGTCTGCTGGTATATTTCCCCACCTCCGATTACAAATAATTCCACTTCGCCATACTGCCGTGCAAAAGTAATCCCTTGATCCACGCTGTTTACTGGTATCACTTTCTCGCTGACTTGATAATCCATTTGTCTGGTTACCACAATATTGGTTCTGTTTTTTAAGGGCCTGTATTTTGCAGGGATAGATTCATAATTGCGCCGGCCCATCAAAACACAATGACCCAGGGTGGTTTTCATGAAGTATCGCATATCATCTGGCAGATGCCAGACCAGTTCATTGTCCTTGCCTATTACGTTGTTCTTAGCTAAGGCGGCAATCAGTGATATCATCATAGCTTATTTCCTCTCAAAAAATCTGCGATATCCATGGCCTTTTTTCCTGGTGCTTGCAGTTGCTGTATGGACACCAACTGATCGGCTGCCTTAAACTGAAGGAAATTCTTCTGATCGCTGGTCCATTCGCCGACCTTAGTACTTTTGCCTTCCAATTCGGTCATGCATACCTTTAAAACTTTAAATACCTTTCCCTTAATAATAGTCCATGCGGTGGGATAGGGACTCAATCCCCGAACGAAATTAACTATATCCTCGGCCGGTTGGTTCCAATCTATTTCACAGGTTTCTTTATAAATTTTTGGAGCCTGTTTGATCAGCTGCTCCATATCTTGTGGCGTTTGAGGATAATCCCCTTCCGATATGGCGGTTACTGTTTTCAATATTAACTCCGCTCCCTTTTCTTTGAGTCTCTCATAAAGGGTCCCGGCGGTATCATCTGAAGAGATAGACTCTTTTTCCTGGAAAATAATATTACCTGTGTCAATTTCATGTCTAATAAAGAACGTGGTAACACCGGTTTCTTTTTCACCATTTATAATTGACCAGTTTATTGGAGCTGCTCCCCGATATTGAGGTAACAAAGACGCATGCAAATTGAATGTGCCTATAGATGGCATGTCCCAGACTACTTCAGGTAGCATTCTGAACGCAACTACTACCTGTAAGTCGGCTTCGTATTTGCGCAACTTTGTCAAAAAACTTTTAGCTTTTAGATTTGGTGGTTGAAGGACATCAATCTCATGTTCTAGTGCATACGACTTTACTGGCGAATACAACATCTTTTGCCCACGGCCTCTAGGTTTATCCAGCGCTGTTATTACAGCCACTACATTGAACTGATTCTCTACTAGTATTTGCAAACTAGGTACTGCAAATTCGGGGGTGCCCATAAATACGATGCGCAGCCTCCTCATTTCGTATTGATTTTAAACAGACTCTTTCTTCCGTATTTGCTACAAATAGGGCAGGAAAGAAAGTCATGACTCCTGGCAGGACAATATTCTCGACCAAAGTAAATGATTTGCAAATGTAATTTGTTCCAGGTCTCAATTGGAAACAGTCTTTTCAGATCTCTTTCAGTTTGGGTAACATTCTTTCCATTCGAAAGCCCCCAACGAAAGGCCAGACGATGGATATGAGTGTCCACCGGGAAGGCTGGGTGTCCAAAAGCTTGGCTCATTACTACCGAGGCAGTTTTGTGTCCTACCCCTGGTAACTTCTCCAAGGCCTCAAAAGATTCTGGCACCTTGCCTTGGTATTCATCTATCAGGATGTGAGATAAATTATAGATGGCTTTTGATTTTTGAGGAGATAAGCCGCAAGGTCGGATAATATCCTGTATAGTTGCTTGGTCTAACTTGCTCATCTCGTCAGGATTGTCGGCCTGATCAAAAAGTAGTGGCGTAATTTGATTCACTCTTTTATCCGTGCATTGCGCAGAAAGTAGCACTGCAATTAATAGAGTATAAGCATCTCTATGATCCAGTGGAATAGGTGTTTCCGGATATAGTGAATCGAGAATGTGAGCAATGTCTTTTGCTTTTTCCGCCTTGGTCATTAATTAGTTTTCGGTTTAGAGATTAAAGTCTGTTAAGACTTTCCTCATCCAGTTTCCAACTTCTACCCATCTCCGTAGAGCAAATACTTCTTTCTCATTTCCTTAAACTCTCCAAGAGCTGGTTCCCAACTTTCCCTAATCCGCGGTTCGTCCCAGCCAGCGATAATCTGCTTTTTTAATTCTTTAGTACCGGCCAATCGATTGAAGGATCCAATGAAGAACTTTTCTTTTAAGCCAGATTTTTTGTAAAAATCCAAAAGGTAATTCAGACGGAACCCTTTCAAGTCGGTGCCCGTCCTGAAATCAATTCCATAACATTTTTGGTCTTTAAGCTTAGGATTAACTGACTTTCCAGTAATGCTTTTTGGAGTAAATTCAAAAGACCCAAAAGCAGGATCAGTAAAACCCAAGACCTGAAAAGGAAATGGTGTTCCTCGTCCCACACTCATCACCGTTCCTTCAAACAAACATAAGGAGGGATAAAGTTTTATGGCGAGATCAGTTGGTAGGTTGGGTGAGGGCCAAACCGGTAAAGAGTAGTGACGATTGTGGCTGTAATTTTTAAGAGAGATCACGGTAAGTGGGCAGGTGCCGCCATTTTCCAACCATTGCTCGCCATTGATCATTTGTGCTAGTTCGCCCACTGTCAGCCCGTGCAAGATCGGTATGGGATGCATTCCTACAAATGATTTTAGGGAGTCCTCCCGGATAGGCCCATCAACAAAAGCCCCGTTTGGATTGGGG
>JBPCUG010000517.1:0-3475 GCA_051011275.1 Cyclobacteriaceae bacterium
GCCATACCCTCCTCGTACTTACGGCGCATTAAATTAAAATTGCGATTGGCGCTTTTGGACCCGGCTTGCTTGGCTTGCACTTGTTCACCCGAAGCTGTTAGGTCATACCAAGCTTGAATAACTTGAAGCCTGATTTGATTTTGCAGTTCGGTAAATTGAGATTCTAATTGTTGTCGTTCGATCCGGGCTTGCTGCGTTTGCGATTTGTAGACCGATCCTTTGAACAATGTCCACTGCAGACTTAATCCAACCAGCCAAAAATCCTGATTGCCGTCAAACTTATAACCAAAACCTTGATAGCCCGCATCAGCAACTAGGGAAAGCTGTGGCAACCGTTGTCCTTTCTGTAAGTTGATCAATTCATCCTGGGCAGCTATACCTTTTTGTACCTGAAGCAGGTCCGGTCTTTTTTGTAAGGCATGGTTTTGGAGTTCAACTAGTGATTCTGGTTGCAAGATGCTGAATATTAAGGTGCTATCTGTTATGATATCAGCGTCAAGAGGTCGGTCCAGCAAGAAGTTGAAATAGGCCTTTGATTGTGCATGGTTCTTTTCTGCTTCCGCCAGATCGCTGTACAAGCTGCTCAGCTCAAACTCAGCCCGGTAAACTACATCCGGTGTTGCTTTTTGGTTGGCCACTAATTTTCTGTTGACCCTCAGTAGTTCTTTTAAGAGGGCTTCGGTTTCCTGATAGATGTTTACTACTTCTACCGTTTTGAGGTAGTTGAAATACCCTTGCTTGATATGCTTTACCAACTCCTGCTTGTAGCTCTCTACTCTGGCTTCCTGCACTTGGGTAAATGCTTGCCGGGCTTTGTATTGATAGTATATATCGCTATTGAATAGGGGCTGGATCAGTCGCAACTTGGTTTCATGGAAGTTGTCAGGTAGTAGTTGCTCTTCCACATTATCCAAACGAGTGGGTAGATCAAGGGCTTGGTAGACCGGATTTACAATATCACCTACTGGGATACCAATATTACGACCTCCCTGGGCTTGAGTGTAAGAGGCTTGGAAAGAAACCTCGGGTAGAAAATAGCCTTTGGCTTCTTTTACCGCCAACTGTGATTGGTCCTGCTCCAATTTTTCTTGCAAGAGTTTCTGATTGTGCTCCAATCCGTAGGCTATGTACTCTTCCAAGATGCCTTGGCCATTACTGGGAAGTAGGAACATCATGTAGCTTAAACCGGTGATAATGAACGTCTTCATTTTTATAAACATTTAAATTAAACTGAACACTGTTAAGTAAAACAATAAATTTTTTTACATCTTTTCCAGGAAATCACTAAATGTCTCCAGGCTATCCTTCATAATTTTCTTATGACTTTTATCCGGGAACATGCGCATGCGCTCTCTTACTTTGATCGAGGCCAAGCCATGTACAAATGACCAGATTAGATGAGCCACAATCATCGGGTCGCGGCCTTTGAAATGACCCTTTGCCATACAACCATCAATAATGTCGTGAAGTACTTGGTGACTTCGTTGTCCTTCATCCCAATTATCTAGAGTGGCCTCGGCCCACATCGGTTCGCGCATAATGAACATCAGATCGTAATAAGCAGGGTTTTCGAATGAGAACTTAATATAAATCCTTCCTAAACGGCGTAAACGCTGCATGGGATCTTTAAGCTTAGGAACAGTCTGAAAATATTGGAAGAATTTCTGAAATGCCTCTTTTTGTAAGGCATAAAAGAGTTCATTTTTATCCTTGAAATACAGATAGATAGTTGCCGGGCTGTATTCTATAGCCTCAGCGATGTTGCGCATGGAGGTTTTTTCAAAGCCTTGGGTTACAAACAACTCCGCTGCTGTTTGCAAGATCAGTTCCTGCATTTCCAGTTTTTCTCGTTCTTTGCGTTCGGCGATACCCATGATTATTTATATTAACACTTGCAATATACTAAACGGTGTTCAGTAAAAAAGGTTTCAGTTTTATTTTTTTGGTTAGTCTTACTTCTAGCTTACATTCAGCACACTAAACGCTCCGATCATATAAGATCTCCGTCTGCGCCTCTAACTTTTCCTCTACTACAGTCAAGCCAAAACCAGGAGCTTCACTCACGGTAGTAAAACCATCTTTTACTTGATACCCCTCTGGGATCAGTACCTCAGATGTGAGCCAGTCTTGCTCAGCCATATACCAGTTTTCGATGACTTTGCCAAGGTGAAGCTGACAATAGTACCCGAGCATGGAGCCCCAATTATGTGGGGCCACGCGGCCTCCGTAGGGTTTACCTATAGCAGCTTCGGCCATGATCCCTTCAATGCCAAACTGATTCATATCACCTTGCATCACATCGATGCACTTAGCTTCCATAAAGGGCAAAAAGGATTCCACTTCTTTCATTGACTCAAAATCAGCTACCAATGTGTCCCAGCCGTTCTCTTTGATATAGTTCTTAAATTCCACATCTAAGGCTACCTCTTCGGGAAACATTTCCTCCATAAAGGCAAAGTTAAAATCCGGTAGATCCCGTAACATCTGCTTTGACGACTCTAGGTCCAAACCATTATTGGCGTCTACTCCAATTTGGATGTCGGTGCCTATATATTCACGGCTAGCGGCTAGTATTTCGATGTCCCTTTGATAACCTGCTTCCTTTTCCATCCACTGGAAACCACGGCCTACCTTCATCTTGAAGAACATATGTCCTGCTTCATAGCCCATGTCAAATTCTTTTTTGAACTGATCCATATAACTATCTGCATGTTCAGGAATTAGGTCTTGGAAATAGATGGTGCCGTCATAGAGGGGCACTTTTTCTCTAGCGCTGGTGCCCAAAAGCTGCCAGACCGGCTTTTTATAGTGCTTGCCTAAAATGTCCCAAAAGGCCATAGTATTGCGGTCACCGGTATTGATCTTTTTCTCCTCCGGTAGGTACCAGTCCAGCAAGTTTTTTCCCAACAACTCAGTCAGCGCTTTTTCATCGCCCCTATGCGTACCGACACCAGTGAGACCATTACTAGTATAAACCAGGACCCCCGTATCATTCCCGTATTCAGTGTGGTCATCTCGTTGGGAGTTCTTGCCCACGTATTTTGGCCGTTTGCCCCGTAGTTTGAATTGGACAATGCGCGAGATAGTGATATCGTTCGGTATGGATTCCTTACAGCCAAAGGGGAGCACCAAGGTGCTGCTAGCAAGGATTGATAATTGTTGCAATACGCGTCTTCGAGTGAAATGGTTCATTTTAATTGACTTTTAATGTTAACGGGCTGTTCACTAATTCAAAAGTTACCGAATGCAATTGACATATGTCATAGTAGATGGCATCGGCTGTTTCCTTGTCCGAATAACAGACAAAATAGATATCATGTATGGACTTGGTATCAGGTAGTTGGAGGTTCAGATAAAACCAGGCATCCTCAGGAAAAGGGGCCCACTTGTTTTCTGTGTAGGACAGATCTTTGCAGGCGCTGGTTAATAGTTCACCTTCGGGATCATCCAGTCTTACTTCGATCTTTACATAGTT